>JALYVR010000204.1 GCA_030853145.1 Chloroflexota bacterium
GAGGTGTTCAGGTTGCCGTAGCGGTCGATCTCGGCGCCACCGATAAAGCCGAGCTGCACCTCGCCCGCCGCCATCAGCCCGATCAGCGTCGTCGTGCTGGTGGCCCAGGAGGCGCCTACGATATTGGCAGGGTCGCCCATCGTGTAGAGCAGCTCGGCTGCCGGTGTATCACGCATAATGCCCACTTCGAAGAGTCCGACGCAGTTGGGAGCATGAGTGCGCTTGGCCAGGGCAAAGGCGATCAGCGGGAGACGCATGCCCACAAAGACGTGCTCGCCGTCGCGTATCTGCCTGGCCGCGCAGACGACCATCAGTTCTCTGGCTGTGTACTCTGTAGAAGCCATAGCAGCGTTCCTCTCGTTAGTAGCCATAATCCACAGGCGCGGCATAGCGATGCTCTTTGACACCCAGGCCGCGCGTGCGCTCCGCTCCCAGCTTCGCTACATAGTTGGAGCGCGTGGGTGTGCGCAGCACCCATTCCTCAAGCCATTCCTGGAAGCCCTCGACCGTGCGCGTGCGCGTGTGATACTCGTGATAAAACTGGTGGTCGCGCCCGTAGTAGCCCTGCACAGCCGAGGGATGGGCGCCCCACGGCTCATGCACAACGGCGCGCACCTTGAAGGCCGGGCAGTGTACGCGGTTGGGGTCGCTCACAATGACCTCGCGCGACACGATCTCCTCCGCGATCACGATCACAGCGCGCGCCGCCAGCATGGCCTCCTGGCACACGCCGGTATTGCCCCAAAGATGCGCGTTGCCCTCCTCGTCGCTGCGCTGCACATGTACGACAGCGACATCCGGCACCAGAGCAGGCACAAGCAGCAGCGGTGTGCCATCGATGGGAGATGAGGACTCGATCAACGTGCGGTTCTTGTGGGGAATATCGCTGCCCAGGGTCGAGCGCGTGGGGATGTAGGGCGCGCCCAGGCTGGCGGCGAGCAAGGCCAGGCCGATGGTGAAATTGCTGTGGTCCTCGGTGACGATCGCGTGGGGGATGGCCTTCTCGGTGGCGCGGCGATAGCTGTGTCCCAGGCCCTCGCTGACGTTGCCCAGCCAGGCTGCTGTGATCTTCTCGACGCAGCCCGCACCGATCAGTTGATCGAAGAGCATATCCGAGATCGGCCCGATCAGCGTCAGCTTGCGCCGCTGCTGGCGTATCAGTTCATAGCCCAGCGCGAAGGGGATGAGCGGCTCCAGCGCCAGCCCAAGCGCGACGGAGGCGCCATCGGGAAGGTAGCGCGCCACCGCCTCGGTCATGGAGACGAGTTTGGTCATAATGGCTTGTACTCCATAATGATGTTCGCGTAATCATCCGACACAAAGATATTGTCGTGGTCGTCAATCAACAGCCCCTGCGGCTCAATGAAGCCCCGGCTGGCCAGTGTCTCATGCCTCCCCGTCGAGAGGCGCACGCGCACCAGCGCGTGGACCGCGGGCGCAAGGTCCGTTACCAGTATGTTACCACGGCTATCAATCGCCACGTCATCGAGCATGCCGAAACCGCCCATGCGCGTCTTCTTGCCGGTGGGCGCAATCTTCCAGAGCGCGCCGCCGCATTCATCGGCGACGTAGATCGTGCCCTTTGCATCGACCACAGCGCCCACAGGGCGCGTAATGCCGCTGGCCAGCAGGGTGAGCGTGCGGCCATCGAGGCTCATACGGTACACGTTGCCTATGGGGCTATCGGGCACGATCAGCGTGTTTGTGGCGGCATCCAGGGCGATGCCATCAACGCCATCCTTACAGCGCACAGGCCTTGGCGATCCGGGCAGCGCGCGCAGCACCTTGGGCATTTGTGTGCCGGGGGCCAGCGAAAGGATGCGGTTGGTGCGCTGCTCCGCGATAATCATGGTGCCATCCGCCAGGATCACCATGCCCTCCGGCCCCGCCACCCCTCGCACGAGCACAGTCACCGAGCCATTGGCGTTCACCCGGCTGACAGTGCCGTTATAGAAATCGCTGAACACCAGACGCCCCTGCTGATCGAACGCCAGGTCATCGGGCCGGCCTACGCCGCGCAGTACCACGTGGGAGGTATAGCGCGTAGGCGTTGTATCGGGGGTGCCTGTGGAGGTAGGCATGGGCGAAAGCCGGGCAGGAGCCTTCGTGGCTGTGGCCGTGGGGCTGAGAGTTGCGGAGGAGGCCATGGACGTGCAGGATGAGAGCACAACAAGACAAAAGAGGGCGATAGTGCATATGACCCTGGTACGATGTGATAACATAAGGTATCCTTCCAACAATCCCTATACAAAGAAGGTGCAACACATGGCAACGTTAGATCGAGAAGACGCCGGACTTAGCGAGCCAGAGCGCCCGGCCATCCATCTCCCCAGGCTCCGCTGGACTCAGATCCTGGCAATCAGTATTTTCTATTTTGGCCTCACCTTTCACTGGACCGCCTTAGGCCTGATCATCCTCCCCAGCCAGGTGTTGAAGATCGTAGGCGACGCCCACAAGGGCGAGGCTCTGGCCTATGTGCTCGTCCCTGGCGCCTTCGTCGCGCTCTTCTCCAATCCCCTCTTCGGGATGTTCAGCGATAGGACGCGAGGATGGTTAGCCGCCTGGGGACGCCGCCGCCCCTATATCTTTATCGGCGTGCTGGTCAATGTCGTCGCCCTGGTGTGGATGGCCACCGCGCGCGATATTCCCTCCCTGGCCATTGCCTATATTATAGTACAATTTTCCAGCAACGCCGCCCAGGCGCCGTTTCACGCCCTGCTGCCGGATATCGTGCCCGCGCAGCAACGGGGCATGGCCTCGGGCGTGATGGGCCTGGTCCAACTGCTCGGTACGATCGCGGGTATCGAGGTAGCGGGCCTGTTTATCGATAGTGCTAAGCCGTTCCCGGCATATCAGCAAGGTCTCTGGCTCACCTACGGCATCATCAGCGCAGTGCTCATCGCCTTTATGCTCATCACCATCTTTGCAGTACACGAGGGCCGCGGCACCTCGGCACAGATGGCGGCCCGCGAGGCAGAGAGCTCCGCCGCACACCCGCTTGACACCCCAACGCGCCGCTGGATTACACGTTCTACTGTACTTAACGTTGTGGGTACACTAGTTGTTGCAGGAATAGTGTGGCTGGCAATGTTCCTCTGGAACCAGCAACGCGTCGCGGGGGTGCTGATCAGCGCTGATGTGCAGCAAGTGATACTGGAGATCATTGTCACGGTGGGCATCTTGCGCTTCTTCGACTTCAATCCACGCCGCGATCCCGACTTCGCCTGGGTCTTGTTGACGCGCCTGGTTATGATGCTGGGGATCTACACCATCCAGACGTTCTTGCTGTTCTATATGCGCGACGCGGTGAGGGCACCCCACCCGGAAGCTGCGACCTCCACCTTCACCATCATCGTGGCGCTCACCAGCCTTGTCAGCGCCTTCGTGGCCGGCTGGCTCTCGGACCGCTTCGGGCGCAAACGCATGGTCTACATCGCTGGCTGCTTTATGGCCCTGGTCGGCGTGGTCTTCATCGCTACGCAATCGCTGCCACTGGTGCTCGCCGCCGGTGCCATCTTCGGGCTGGGCTATGGCGCGTACCAGAGCGTTGACTGGGCGCTGGTGGCCGATGTGCTGCCCTCGCACAAGCACTATGCGCGCGACATGGGCATCTGGAATATCTCGCTCGCTGTGCCGCAGGTAATCGCGCCCGTCATCGGCGGCCCGCTCATCGACCACTTCACGGCCAGCCATCAGCCGATCCTGGGCTTCCAGGTGATCTTCGGCATGGCCATCGTCTACTGCCTGCTGGGCACGGTAACGGTGCGCTATATCAAGGGCGTGAAGAGGTAAACGGCGCCCCTACGTTTCGTGTACCTTTACATCACACAACCGCGATTTCATCTTCCAGGAGGCGATGCCTGGTATTGAGGGGGGCGCCGCTGGCCTGGCGGCGCAGCATCACCATTTCGGCGGCGATGCTCAGGGCGATCTCGTCGGGGGTCTCGGCTCCCAGATCAAGTCCGATGGGGGCGTGAACCTGGGCCAGGCGTTCGGGCGAGATACCTTCCTTGAGCAGGTCGCGGAAGATATGCCTGACCTTGCTGGGACTGCCGATCATGCCCACGTAGGCGGCCCTGGTCTCGATAGCCGCGCGCAGGGCGTCCTTGTCGAGATGGTGTCCGCGCGTCACAATCACAATCCAACTGGCATCGTCAGGCTCCAGGTCACGCAACGTTTGCGGGATATCTCCAAACACCAGTTGCACCGTATCGCCGAACACCTGGGGGTCGGCCAGGTCACGACGATCATCGACCACCACAGTGCGAAAGTCCAGGTGCGCCGCCAGGCGCACCAGGGACTGCGCCACATAGCCAGCGCCCGCGATAATCAAGCGCGGCTCAGGTCGCAGCACCTCGATGAACAATTCAAGGGTCGCGCCGCAACTGCCCACGGCCTCGCCCTGGTCGGCATCCAGGTGGACATGGGTCACATAGGAATGGCTCTCACGAATAGCCTGGAGCACCTCCTGCATCACGCGTGTATCGGCGTTAGGACCGGCCAGACTGCCGCTCGTCGAGCCATCGGTGCGCACAAGCAGCTTCGCCCCCACCCCGCACGGCGCCGCCCCCACCGTCTTCACCACCGTGGCGATCCCCACGCGCTCACCGCGCCGCAGGGCTGCTTGAATCTCGTTGTAGATGATCGTGGTTGTCATGGTTCTTCTCGCTTACTGGTTCGTACCCGGCTGTTGCTGCCTGCTCAATAATTGAGTAAAGAATGTATTATAGCACAAGGTTAGTTGAAGAAAGAAATGGGCTGAAGCATACATGAATGAAAGGCCAGAGAGTGAATGAGAACGCTGGCCAGGAGTCTGACAGAACCTCATTGCCTCCTTCATGATTGTGTTTTATACTTGGAGAGGATGAAACACGATAACGCTGAGAAACTATACGCTCCAGGTGACAGATTGTCGCTACTCACGCTCTATAAACAATAGGATACGATATGTATAGCAGAAAGAAAAGTATCCTTTGAGGCCATGGCGTGGAGAAATCTTAATACTTTCTTAATGCCCTCCACACCCTTTCTATATGTTATACTTTGAGCGAGATGAGCATTTACTATGAGGATTCCTGATAACAATCTATCAAGCGCTATTCTCTACCTCGTCTCAGGTGTCTCTTATTTACCTGTTTCTGCGTATTTACGCGTTACGGGTATGTCCAGAGTACCATTTGGAGGGAAATGACACACGATGCAACGACACTCTTTGTTCACTCGCATTAGTCTCCCTATGCTGCTGGCCCTGATCTGTTCCCTGGTTTTCATGGGACTGGCAGGAGGAGGGACGGCCCGCGCAGCCTCCGCTGTCAGCGCAGGCTCGTCGGTCAATACAGCATTTACTCAGGCCTCGCAGCGATTCGGCGTCCCGGTCGCTGTGCTCAAGGCGCTCTGCTATATGGAGGGCCGTTTGAGCAATCACGGGGGCAGCCCTAGCATGGATAATGGCTACGGCTGCATGCACCTAGTGAAGAATTCCCAGGGCAACACCCTGGATCGCGCGGCCCAGGATCTGGGCGTGAGCGAGCAGCAGCTCAAGACCGACATCGGCACCAATATCCTCGGTGGCGCCGCCATCCTGCACGACGACGCGCTGCAATCCTCCCACGCGCTACCGGCCAGTCTCTCTGGTTGGTATGGACCTGTCGCCGCCTATAGCAATGCGACGACGCGCTCGACGGCCTTGATGTATGCCGATGCCCTGTACAAAATAATCAACAGAGGCTTCAGCGCGCAGGCGGAGACCGGGGAAGCCGTCAGTCTGGCCGCGCAGCAGGTCAGGCCTGATACTGCCAGCGCCGCCTCCGTCAAGGGGGCCAGCACGCTGCCCGCCGGCTGCGTCAACGATGGCAAGGTGGACTATCCGGGCGCCATCGACTGCATCCTCGATCCCAGCATCTTCGACTGCAACGTCAGCCCCTATAACTATCCCGGCTGCACCTATGAAAGTGCTAATCGCCCCACCGACTATGCTGTCAAGTACGTATCCATCCACGATATCGAGGGCACGGCCCAGGACGGGCTCAATGTCTTTCAGAATCATAACAGCGGCGTGAGCATTCACTACATCGTGGATACTGATGGCACAGTTTACCAGTTGCTCCATGACAAGGACATCGGCTACCATATCGGGAACTACTGGTATAACCAGCACTCGATAGGTATTGAGCACGCGGGCTTCGATGCCACCGGCTTCCAATGGTACAACGCGGCCCAGTACCTGGGCTCCGCCAAACTCGTTGCCTACCTGCTGCAGAAGTTCAGTATTCCCCTGGACAAGGCGCATATCATGGCGCACGGCACCACGCCTTCCCCTGGTATCACGTCGACCAACCACGTCGATCCCGGTCCCTACTGGCTGTGGGATTACTACTTCAATCTGATCCACCAGCAAGGCGTGGCCTATCCGCATGAGCCGAATCAGAACGCGCACATTATCAGCCTGCATCCCAAAACTGACAAACACCCGTATGGGAAGAACGGCACGGAGACGCCTGCCAACTTCAATTTCTTCTACCTGTACAACGGTCCCAGCACGGCCTCCGGCCTGATCCCCCAGCTTGTGAGCGGCTCTGATGTCACCGACGAGACCGATAACGTTGAGCCATTGATGAGCTACTACTACGTCGCCAAGGTCCAAGACCCGGCGGGGACGGGCGACACGATGTATGAGATCTGGTACGGCGAGGCAGACCAGGCGAATAGTCCTACGCCGAGTCTGTACACTGATGCTCACCTGGCCTGGCTGGCGGTCCCGCCCGGCGCGGCCGCCGAGGGTCCGGGCGTGGCAGTCTCGCTCAACAATCCCGATGGTAGCCCGGTGCAGATCTACGGCAAACCGGCCACCGGAGCCACCGCGATCGGCGAGGCGCCCAGCAACTCGGTCTTCGCCTCCCAGTACACCACCATCGAGGACGGCACCACCAACCTGTGGTACGAGATCAACTACAACCATCGCCAGGCCTGGATACCCGCCAGCAACGTGACGGTTGTCCACGGAATCACATCGAAATAATCTCGTTGCGTAGGGGCGCCGTTTACAAGCTCGCCTGGCAGGCCGATGTGCGTATGTTGCTTTGCGGGCTTGTAAACGGCGCCCCTACGTGAGACGCGTTGATTGATACAAAATCATATATCGGGATGTAACAGGGCACCCGCGAGGGATGCCCGTACATGTCTGACCGGGTGGGGGCACCGTGGCGCCCTGGCTTTCTCGCGTTTGCGTCCCTGGTTGGCAGTATGGTATACTAAACAAATCCAGGAGGCGCACATGGACGATCTGAGTGTTTTTACGGGGAACGCGAATCCGGTGTTGGCGGCCGCCATTTGCCGGCACCTGCGCATCCCTCTCGGCAATGCCGACGTGTTCCAGTTTAGCAACGAAAATATATTCGTCAAAATCAATCAGAACGTACGCGGCCACGATGTGTTTGTGATCCAGCCCTTCTGCTCGCCGGTGAATCGCTCCATTATGGAACTGCTCATCATGATCGATGCCTTCAAGCGCGCCTCAGCCTCCCGCATCACCGCCGTCATCCCCTACTATGCCTATGGACGCACCGATAAGAAGGACCAGCCCCGCGTGCCCATCACCGCACGCCTGATCGCCGATTGCATCACCGTTGCCGGCGCTCACCGCGTCCTGACGATGGATATGCACGCCGGCCAGATCCAGGGCTTCTTTAATATTCCCGTTGATGAATTGACGGCGCAGATTATCCAGGCACGCTACTTTATTGAGAAGGCGCGCGGCGATATGACAGTGGTCTCTGCCGATGAAGGGTTCGCCAAGAAGGCCCGCAAGCTGGCCGACCGCCTCGATGCCCCCCTCGCCATCATCGAGAAGCGCCGCCTTGGGA
>JALYVR010000205.1 GCA_030853145.1 Chloroflexota bacterium
GCGGGCTTGTCAACGGCGCCCCTACGGAACGAAGATGCCATTTTGTCATCTCAAAGCCTTGACCTCCACCCCATCTCGATGATACACTTGTGCATGTTCATAGCGGGCTTCCAGGCGTGACTGCTCATGGTGCTGCTATGGAGTAGGGGATAGACCTTGCTGCTGGCTATCCCGCGTATCTATATGTCTACGACAAGACACGACTCGTAAAGAAACCGGCCCCCCCCCTTGCTCACCGGGCGCCGGGTTTTTGTGTTGTCCAAAAAATCCCCCTGATTGAGAGAGGAGTCAGCATGCTGCGCTTTTATGTCGCGGTGGCCCGTACTGCGTTCCGGCGGCAGCTTATCTACCGCTGGGCGAACATGGCCGGGTTGCTCACCAATGTCTTCTTTGGAGCTATCTTTAGCTACGTCATCATCGCGCTCTACCATGCCCGGCCGGTTGCCGCAGGCTACAACGTCCTGGACGCGCTGCGCTACACGTGGCTGGTCCAGGCCGAGATCATGGTGGTGCTGAACTTTGGCTGGTATGACCTGATGCTGATGATCCGCTCAGGCGAGGTGGTCTCGGACCTGAGCAAGCCATGCGATTTCTACTGGTACTGGTTCAGCCGGGAGAGCGGACGCAGCCTCTATTTCCTGCTCTTTCGCGGTGTGCCCACCTACCTGGCAGGGATGCTGCTCTTCGGCTTAGGATTTCCCGGTGACTGGCGTGCCTGGCTGGCATACTCCGCCAGTCTCGTGCTGGGCGCCGCGCTGGGCGTCGCCTATCGCTTCTCGTATAACATCATCGCCTTCTGGACGTTGGAGGCCCGCGCCATAGGCGGCATGGCGGCTGTGCTCGCGCTCTTCTTTACCGGCTCTTATGTCCCGCTGCCCTTCTTCCCGCCGGGGATACGCGCCATCATCGATTGGTTGCCCTTCACCGGCATGCTGAACATTCCCACCGAGATCCTGCTGGGCAAACTTAGTGGTGGCGACCTCCTCCTGGCATTCGCGCGCCAGGGGCTATGGCTGCTCATCGCGACAATGGGTGCGCGCCTGCTTACTCTGTCTGCCACGCGCCGCGTCGTGGCGCAAGGCGGCTAGAAAGGAGAGAATATCATGTTGCAGAATGTTCTGAACGATATCCAGCTCTACAGACGTTTCATCGCCATCCAAATACGCGCGCAAGCTCAATACAAAGTCAATCTGGCTATCGACATCGGCACCTACCTGGCCGTCACCAGTCTGGAGTTTACCGTGCTCTTCATCTTCTTTGGCTCTTTCCACTCCCTGCTTGGCTGGCAGATAGGCGAGGTGGCGCTGCTCTATGCCTTGACGGGCATCTGCTTTGGCATGGCTGAAATGGTGGGCGCCGGCATCGACGAGTTTTCGGAGACCATCAGGAGAGGGGAGTTTGATCGTGTGCTGTTACGCCCGGTGGGGGTGTTCACGCAGGTGATCGGCAGTAACTTCCGCCTGCGCCGGCTGGGTCGTATCACCCAGGGCTGCTTAGGCATTGTTGTCGCGCTGCATTTCTTGCCAGGCCTGCACTGGTCGGCACTGAAAGTTGCTGTCTTGCTGCTGGGCCTCTTCAGCGGCGCCACGATCTTTGTGGCGATCATGCTGCTGGGGGCGACGTTGTGTTTCTGGACCATTGAAACGACCGAGTTGATCAACATCCTGACCTTCGGCGCGCGCGAGTTTCTGGGCTATCCCATCACCATTTATCACCAGGTGCTCCAGAGCTTCTTCCTGTTTGTGGTGCCCCTGGCGTTTGGGACATACCTGCCAACCTGTTTCTTGCTTGATCGCGCCTTCCCTTTCGGCCTGCCCCAGACGCTAGTCTTCGCGGCCCCCGTGATGGCGTTGGCCTTCACCCTGGTCGCGGCCAGCCTCTGGCGTGTGGGCGTGCGCCGCTATCAGAGCACGGGGAGCTAGCAGACATTTCGCATGATACCTGCGTACGTTGTTTTACTGGATTGACACCCTTCATATGCCGGTTCTATGTGTAGTGGCGCCCCTTGCGGACGCCATGTCTCATCTGACAAATGAAGATTGCACTGCCTATACAATACAAGGAGCTTTCTATGAAAACCATGATTGAAGCTGAACACTTATACAAAACGTTTCGTGTCGCTCGTCGCAGGCCGGGACTGCTGGGAGGCCTGCGCAGCGTGGTAGACCCACAGGTGCGCCAGGTGGAGGCGGTGCGGGACCTGTCGCTGTCTGTGGAGTATGGGGAGATGATCGGGCTGATCGGCCCCAATGGCGCCGGCAAGTCCACAACCATTAAGATGCTGACGGGTATCCTGGTGCCGAGCAGCGGGCAGATGCACGTGGCGGGCATGCAGCCTGTGAAGCAGCGCCGGGAACTGGCCGCTTGCATCGGGGTGGTCTTTGGGCAGCGCTCGCAGCTCTGGTGGGATCTGCCCCTGATCGACTCACTGTGCCTGCTGCGTCACCTCTATCGCGTGCCAGAGGAGCGCCACGCGGCCAATCTTGAGCGCCTGCGCGCGATGCTTGAACTGGACGAGTTCATCGATACCCCTGTGCGCCAGCTCTCGCTTGGACAGCGCATGCGCGGTGACCTGGCGGCCGCGCTCCTGCACGATCCCCGGCTGCTCTACCTGGACGAGCCGACGATTGGCCTGGATGTAGTCGCCAAGGCCCGTATGCGCGCCTTCCTCCTGAAGCTCAATGCCGAACAGGGCGTGACGGTCCTGCTGACCACGCATGATATGGATGATATAGAGGCCCTCTGCCCGCGTATGGTGATCATCGATCATGGTCGCAAGCTCTACGATGGGACGGTGGCCAGCATCCGCGAACGCTTCGGCGGTGAACGCACGCTGATTGCCGACTTCGATCAGACTGAACTGGCGGCGCTGCCTCGCGACGATCAGGGCCAGCCTATCCTGGCTGAACTGCCCGCCGGCGTGGGCCTGGTGCGCGCCGACCTGCCGCGCATGTGGTTTAGCTTCAGGAATGAGGCCATTCCCGCCCATGAACTGGTGTCATGGCTGGGGACGCGCTACCGGCTGCACGACGTGACCTTCCAGGAGCCGCAGATCGAGGATGTCATCCGGCGTATCTACGAGGAGGGACTGTTGCTCCAGGAAGTGTAGATCTCATTCCTACACGCATCGCGGTTGCGCACAAACAAAGCCATAGCGCGCGTGGCCGCGATGCGTTATAATACCACAGACGAGTCCTCTACTCAGCTCAAGCAAGACAGGGTTCGTCACGAGATATTGAATGGACTTGAGGAGCGCATATATGCCTTTTGAAACAAGCTTACCTGAATCGACGCTCTCCACGGGTTTTGAACTGGGCCAGGTGGTTATTGACAGCCAGGGGAAAAAACTGGGCCGGGTGCGGGCGCGCTTCCCGCTCTATATCCTCGTTGAGCGCGGTGGGATCTTCGTGAAAGCCTACTACGTCCCGCACAGCGCGATTCGCCAGGATAAGGATAATGTGATCAGTCTGTCGCTCAGCGAGCGTGATCTGCACCACCAGCAACTCAATCGGGTACCCGACGATCTGTATAATGAGTCCCCGGAAGCGGGTCCGCCGGATATCAGCGGAGTAGCGCAGTTCGCCAGGGGACCGCTCTCGCCGGCGGAGACCGGCCACTATAACTATGGGCGCCGCTCGCCCGGCATCAACACCGATGCCAGCGGCTCATATCACCGTGAAGAGGTTCTGCCCAGGCCCCAACGCTATGTGGACAGGCGGACGAAGATCTTCACGACCGACTCCCCGATCCCATCGCGCGAGATCAGCCCCGACCAATAAGCGTCTCGTAGGGCATGGCTGGCCTCGCTGGGGTCCCACGGGAACGGCGAGGCCAGCCATGCCCTACGACAAGAAGGTGTACTATGGACAAAGAACAAGCAGCGAATAAAAAATTCCTGACTCCACAATCGATAAGTGATGCCCTGCATTATCAAGAAGATTCTGTGGTGAGCCGGCAGCTTATCCACAAAAGCACCGGCAACGTCACGCTCTTTGCTTTTGCTGCCGGTCAAGGATTAAGCGAGCATACTTCTCCATTTGATGCCCTGGTCATGATCATCGATGGACAGGCGGAAGTCACTGTTTCAGGGATAAAGCATCAAATGAAAACCGGGGATATCCTTTTGTTGCCTGCTAACAATCCCCATGCCCTTCAGGCTGTTGAACCGTTCAAGATGGTATTAACCATGATTAAAGGGTAAGTTGTAGCTGATAGTTGAAGCTATCTTTCTGTGGGGAGCAGGAGGAATAAGCCCTCCTGCTCTCTATCTCTCCTCTTATGACGAAACCATCCGGCCGCCATTCATCGTCAGATCATCGCCAAAGAACAGGGACGAAATCTGCTTCCAGGGACACGGCTTCAGGCTTGAGTAGGCGCCATGCGCATGACTGCCAATACTGTGAGCAAGCACAGGGCCATGACCGCAGCCGATACCCAGCGGACGGCAATGGTCAGACCTAGTGGTGCGGTGAGCAGTCCGACGACAATGGCGGTCACTCCAAGACTGAGGTAGCACAGGGCATAATAGGTACCGAAAACGTCGCCACGCTGCTCCTTAGGAATGAGTTGATTGATCAGCGAGAGCGATCCCAGGTACGCCAGCCCCGAACCTCCTCCTCCAATGACCGCTGCAACGAGTAGCAACGGTAACGAGCCCATCGTGGCGGTCACGAGCGTGCCTAGTAGCCCGATCACCTCCAGCAAGAGACCAATCACGGCTGCGCGACGAGCTGGCAGGTTATGCAACAACAACTGCACGAGCGGGCTGGCGGCTAGAAACAGGCCGACTGGCGCGGTGAGCAGGGCAATATTCGTCGTATGCAACAGCAAGACGAGGAAACTGGGCATAACCGAGAGGAAAAGAGCGCTGGCAGCAAAGCCAAAGGCGGCCACCGCTGTACTGATGAGAAACGCCTGTGTTCCCTTCGCTGGCAAGCTCGGTCGATGAGGGCGAAACGCTCGCCGGTCGGCTGGCAGCAGCGGTTCGCGCATCCAGAGCGTACACAGCAGTGCCGGAACCAGGAGGACCAGGTAGACAAGAAAAGGCAGCTTGAGCGGGGCCGGAGCGTACTGGGCGAGCACACCAGAGAAGATAGGCCCCAGAGCGATCCCACCTGTGACAGTCATACCGATGACGAGGGCGGTCTTTTTCAGATCGCTGCCCAACTCAATCAAGGCGGCCGAAGCCGCACCCGAAATGGCTCCCTGAGCAACTCCCTGGACAATTCTTGCCGCGAAAAGCCAGGGGGTACCAGACGCGGCTAGCAGCAAGAGAGAACCAGCCGCTGCTGCCAGCACCGCGATGAGCAAAATCTGGCGACGCCCAATAGCATCGGCCAGGGGGCCGAAAATGAGCATGGCCGGGATGATCGTGACCACATACGCTGCAAAGATTAGGGTCAGGGTCAGGGCCGAGAAAGCGAACTGCTGCCGGTACAACCCATACAGCGGGGTGAGCAAGTTCAAGCCAATCGCCACAGCCGTCATCGTATAGGCAACGGCAATGTAAGAACTCCGCCGTGCAAGATGGTGCTCCCCATGAAGAAAATGGGAGAGGCGCTGCCCTGTTTCCCAACTGCCAGGCGCGGGCGTGGTAGCTGTACAACAGAGGGGAGGCAAATCAGCAGGTGCAGATTGCGCTTGCCTACCCGCGGGTTGTACATTGGATGTTGAGGTGTCCATCATTCCTCCTTCTGTTTAGGAATGTTCCTCTTGAAAGAGGGTGGGAGAGCCAAAAGCGCTTGCTGCTTCAGTCGTCTGGATGACCCACAACGACTCATAGTTGGCAATGGCATCGAATTGCACACCAGCCTGTTCCATGATCGGACGTTCGGCGAGCATTTCTGGCAGCGTGTCCATCTGTTTGGCTGCCGCGAGATCAGTCCAAATGCTGATGTTGATGAATGTGTTGGTCACTGGATCAACACCTGCGCTATAGTAAAGAAGGCCGCGCAGTCGCTTGATCGCGGGAATCAGCGGCTTCGCAGACTCCTCGGTGAGCCGGTGGATTTCAGCGTACTGCGTGGGCGCGAAGCGTCCCTTGGAAATGCGCACTACTGGGGAGGTTGCCATGAGGTGTTCTGTTCTCCTATTTTAAACATGATTCGTAACCTAAGAGGCAGGACTTGCGCCTCTCAATATATATACAATACAATATTGTATATATATTGTCAAGCAAGCAATATTTATAGATTGCCGCCCTTCTCCATGCAAATGGGCCGGATGAGAGGCAGCGGAAACATCTCATTTATGCGTATGACATGAAACATATGAGATGAGAGAAATATGGTAGGATGGGAAAAACAAGAGAAAGGACTCTTGTATGACACGACCTCGTGGCAGACCGCGCGAAGCTGCGCTTGATGAACGTATTCTCGATGCAACGCTGGACTTACTTGCGGAAGTTGGATATGCACATATGTCCCTGGATGACGTTGCCACTGCCGCACACACGACGCGTGCGACAATTTATTTGCGCTATCCTTCCAAAGCCGCGCTAACCGCGGCGGCCATCGTTCATGCGCGGCGCTCGCTCGTCTTGCCGCTCTTGACAGGTGATTTGCGCCGTGATTTGGTGGCCCAGTTGCGCCATTTTCAGGGAAGCATCTCTGCACCCTATAGCCTGCCGCTGATTGGAGCAGTGCTAGCTGAAGAGCATACTGCACCAGAGTTGCTCGCGGTGGTCCGCCAACAGGTAGTGGCGTCGCGGCGAGGCATGATTCGAGCCATTTTGCAGGAAAGCCAGTCGCGCAACGAACTCGCGCCACAGATCGATATCGACCTGGCGGTAGCACAACTCGTTGGCAGCTACTATGCTTTCGCTATCGCTGGCGAGCCTGTCCCACCTGATTGGGCGGAACGCGTAGTCGATCAAGTGCTAACTGGCATAGCAAGGGATGGTCATGTATAATCGTAGAAGCCCTTGCCGCTCTTGCGCCCATACATCCCTGAGATGACCATGCGTCGCAGCAGGGGAGGAGGCGCGTACAGCGGGTCCTTATACTCATCGTAAATGGCTTCCGCCGCCCACAGCGTTGTATCGAGTCCCACGTAGTCGAGCAGCGTGAATGGCCCCATAGGATAGCCGCAGCCGAGCTTCATGGCGGCATCGATATCGTCGCGCGAGGCCATGCCGTTCTCCAGCATGCGGATGGCCGCGATCAGGTAAGGGATCAGCAGGAAGTTGACGATAAACCCAGCGCTATCCTTTGCCAGCACCGGCGTCTTGCCCAGCGAAAGTGCGAATTGTCTGACGCTGTCTACCGTCTCCTGCGAGGTCGATATTGTCTGCACGATTTCTACTAGCTGCATCACGGGCGCTGGATTGAAAAAGTGCAGGCCACAGATCTTGTCGGGCCTTTTGGTGACCGCGCCCATCTGCGTCACATTCAATGAAGAGGTGTTGGAGAGGATCAGCGCGCCAGGTTTCAGGGTGTTGTCGAGTGCCGGGAAGAGGCGCAGCTTCTCCTCCATGTTCTCGATGACGGCCTCGATCACCAGGTCGCAATTGGCGAAGTCCGCCATGTCTAGCGTGCCGTGCAGGCGGGCGCGATTCTCTTCTACCTGGCCCTGGGTCAGCTTCCCTTTGCTGGCCATGGTATTCCAGGTATCGTGGATACGGCTGATGCCTTTGTCGAGTAGCGGCTGGTTGATCTCGCGCACAACCGTCTCATAGCCAGATTGCGCGCATGTTTGCGCGATGCCGCTGCCCATTAAGCCTGCACCGACAACGCCTACTTTGCGAATCTCCATCTATTTTCTGCCTTTCACAATTGGACCATGGCGCCCGCGAGGGGCGCCAC
>JALYVR010000206.1 GCA_030853145.1 Chloroflexota bacterium
TGTCAAGCCAGCACACGCATCAGGTCAGCATGCGCGTCAGGCCAGCATACGCGCGATCAATCGCGCAGCTACGAAGGGTGAAGAAGCCTATGAAGTTGTGTGAAAAGTGCTACTCCACTAGTAATAACTTGGACTCTTGATTAGAATAGAGTTATCAGGATTTATTCATTCAATTGCGCACATCAGTATCGGACAATTGCAACATTAGTATCGGAGATAGCGACTATGCCTGCGGATAGCACAAGATTACCACAGCTTCAGACAGACCTGGAGAGATTGCTGCGCCTGCGCGCTGAAATTCTCCCGCCGTACAAAGTCATCCTTTTCAACGATGAAGACAACAGCATGGACTATGTCGTCGCGGCGCTGCTGCACGCGGTCAACAGCCTCTCGTTCCAGGAAGCAGAGCGTATCATGCTCACCGCGCACCTTACCGGGAGCGCCATTGTGATTGCCTGTCCTAAAGAGACAGCGGAGTACTATCAGGAGCGCTTGCAGGGCTACGGCCTGGCAGCCATCATCGAGCTGCAGTGACACAAGCGAGGCTCTTACAGAAGGAATCCGCCGGTTCTTGTATACTTTCACCATTGACGCTAGCGGCTTTTAGACGTAGAATCAAGAGAATACTGGCAGGAACGCATTACCAACGTCGTTGAAAGACGTTGAACACCGTACAATGCAAAGATGATGCTGTTCTATCATGTTCCAACCAGAGGAGAGACTGTATGGCCCATTTATGGCGCGCTAAAGCCAGGGACAAAGACGAAGCGGTAACCACGAAAGTAGCCCCAGGAGTAGGAGCCACGGGCGATATTGCCGTCATCATCGAAGGGAAAAAGCTGGACACTGAATTAGTCCGGCTCGCCTGCCTGATGGCGAAGAAGGCGAAACGTAAGGTTCACCTTGTACATATTATCGAAGTTCCACGGACGCTACCCTTGAAGGCAGTCATCGCCGACAAGTCGGAGTCGGCCAATAAGTTACTTTCGGGAGCTATTGCTATAGCTGAAGAATCAGGGTGCGATGCCGTCGCCGAGATTGTGCAGGCGCGCGATGCCGGTCCAGCCATTGTCGACGAAGCGCGCGACCACGCCTGCGCATTGATAATGCTCGGTCTGGTGCGTAACAGCCAGAAATCGCATAACACGCTGGGCAGGACCATCCCATACGTGCTCGCGAACGCGCCTTGCCGGGTATGGGTGATCCAGGACCCCAACGGCGATATCCCTCCACCTATGTAAAGATAGAGCCACCTTTACATATAATTATATAATCCCTTGTTCCATGTGTGCGTCCTTCGGTTTCGTGGATGGGCGTTGCTGGTCTATGTCCTGCAAACCTGCGCCCGGATGGTCCGTGTCGGGGTGATGGCTTGCCTCGTCCGCCTCGCCCGTGGAGCCGACGCGGACGAGGCAAGCCATCGCCCCGACGCGGATGGGAGCAAAGCTGCGTACGAGAACGTCAAAAATGCCTATGACGGCGTGATGGCTGCTCTCTGGGGCGTCGGTGTGAGCGCCCGCCAGGGGCGCCACTACACCTACCACTCACTACGCTTCCAGCGCGTACATGACGTTGGCCACAGCCGCGAGGGCCGCGGTCTCGGCACGCATGATGCGCGGACCCAGGGTCACCACCTGCACACCCTGACGTTGTGCCAGCAACACTTCCTCAGGCATCAGGCCGCCCTCCGGCCCTATAAACAGCACAACGCTCAGAGGTGCCGGAGCTGGTGGTCGCATGGGAGTCAGCACGTCGCGCAGGGAGCGGCTGGTTTCCTCCTCCCAGGGCATCAGGGCGAGGGCGCCGGTAGGGATGTCGTTGAGAGCGTGCATCAGTGGGCGAATGGGTAAGAGTTCAGGCATGAGTGCGCGCCCACACTGTTCGGTGGCCTCCTGGATGATGCGCTGCCAGCGTTGGATCTTCGCGGGACCAGCGTCCTCTAGACCGGACATCGAGCGGCGGCAGAGGGTGGGCATGAAGATCGCTACCCCCAGTTCTGTGCCTTTCTCTAGAATCCACTCGAAGCGAGCCGATTTGAGCAGTCCCTGGCAGAGGATGATGCGCACGGGCGACGCCGGCTGGCCGGTCCGGCGTTCCAGCAACAGCACCTCAAGTCCGGCCCGACTGCTCTTGCTGACTTCGGCCAGCACCTCGGCGCCGCTATTATCGAGTAAGACCAGGCGCTCACCGATGTCCAGATGCAGCACGTCGCGCACCTGGTGGGCCAGTTTTTCTGGCAGAGCGACCGGGCGCGAAGACTCAATGGCTGGCCCGGTCAGGAGTTCTGGCGGCACAAAGAAGCGGTGCATAGCTAGCCCTCTTGCTTACGCATAATCAGCGCCCACCACTCGCCGAGCTGTGCCTGGTCCGCCAGTTCTAAGCCGGCGGCCAGCAGGGGCAGTTCGGCCTCAGGACGGCGCTCGTTGATGATGCCGCTGGCGATGAGCAACCCACCTGGGGCCAGGACGCGCGCCAGAAAAGGGGCCAGGGAGCCGATCACGCCGGCCAGGATATTGACCAGCACCAGGTCGTAGCGTCCGGCCAGCCGCTGTGCCTCCTGCGCGTCAAGCGTGCCCAGCGCGACGGTGATGCGCTCGCTCAGTCCGTTCACCTCGACGTTGGTCGTGGCGCTCTCGACGGCGACGCTGCTGTTATCGATAGTGTGGACATGCTCCGCGCCCAGTTTCGCGGCGGCCAGCGCCAGGATACCTGAGCCGGTACCCACGTCGAGCACCTGCATGCCGGGTCGGGTGCGCTGCTCGACCTGTTCCAGGCAGAGGCGCGTCGTGGGATGCAGGCCCGTGCCAAAGGCCATGCCGGGATCGAGGGTCAGCACCACCTCACCGGCGCCGGGGGCATACTCGCGCCACGAAGGGCGGATAACCAGGCGCCTGCCGATATGGGTCACATGGTAATAGTCTTTCCAGGCATTGGCCCAGTCCTCTTCATGGACGACACGCGTCTTGAGTTCGCCGACGAACTGCGGTCCCAGACTCGACAGGTGCCACAGTCCCTCCGCCACCTTTTGACGCGCATCCTCTTCCATGCCATCCAGCGGCAGATACGCGCGCACCAGCACCGGCTTGCCCGCCAGCACGCGATAGTCCTGCCCCTCGTCAAGCAGTTCAATCGGCTCCTCAATTGCCACCCCGCCGGTTGTATAGCGACTCAACAGTTCGCTCACAGGCTCCACGGCTTCAGGATGAACCTGGACCGACATTTCTAACCACTGCATACACATACGTCCTATCTAAAGAATGATTGATGAGGTAGGGATGCCAGGGGTAGAGGCGCGCGCCCCTACCCCTGGCATCCCTACCTCTGAAAAACCTCCTACCTCCGGCTAGAACACCGCAGGCTCCATATATTCTCCGAATACGGCGCGGAAGACATCCATGATCTCACTGAGAGTGGCATAAGCTCTGACCGCCTCGATGATCGCGGGCATGGTGTTCTCTGTGCCTTCTGAGGCGCGGCGCAGATTGTCGAGTGCGCGCGTCACGGTTGCCTGGTCGCGGTCCCGGCGGACGCGGGCGAGGCGTTCGAGATGGATACGCTCGCCTACCTGGTCAACGTAGAGCGTGGGCACCCTGACATCTTCTCCCATCAGATAGTCGTTCACGCCAACGATCACACGCTTGTGCTGGTCGATCTCCTGCTGGTAGCGGTAGGCGGACTCCGCGATCTCGCGCTGGAAAAAGCCGTTCTCGATGCAGGGCAGGACGCCGCCAAGCTCATCGATGCGATTGAGGTAGTCCAGCACCGCGCGCTCGGTCTCATCGGTCAGGGACTCGATGAAGTAGGAGCCGCCCAGGGGATCAACAGTATTGACGATGCCGCTCTCGTGGGCGATGATCTGCTGGGTGCGTAGCGCGAGTAGCACGGCGCGCTCGGTGGGCAGGGCCAGCGCCTCATCCAGTGAGTTGGTATGCAGCGAGTTGGTGCCACCGAGCACGGCCGCCAGGGCCTGCACTGTCGTGCGCATGATATTATTTTCGGGTTGTTGGGCCGTCAGCGAGACGCCCGCCGTCTGCGCGTGGCAGCGCATCATCCACGAGCGCGGATCTTGCGCGCCATAACGCTCGCGCATGAGCCTGCCCCAGAGACGCCGGCCAGCGCGGAACTTGGCGATCTCCTCGAAGAAGTCATTATGGACATCGAAAAAGAAAGAGAGGCGCGGCGCGAACTCGTCGATCTTGAGGCCGCGCTCAAGGGCCGCGTCCACGTACGCCAGACCGTCGGCGATGGTGAAGGCCAGTTCCTGAATAGCGGTCGCGCCGGCCTCGCGAATGTGGTAGCCACTGATGCTGATGGTATTCCAGCGCGGCATATGACGCGTCCCGAACTCGATAGTGTCGGTGACCAGACGCATCGAGGGCTTCGGGGGGAAGAGAAATTCCTTCTGCGCGCTATACTCTTTCAAGATATCGTTCTGGAGCGTGCCGCCGAGCTTTGCCATCGGGAAGCCGTTCTTCTCGGCATTGACGATATACATGGCCCAGATGACCGCCGCCGGGCTGTTGATGGTCATCGAGGTCGTGATCTGGTCGAGGGGCAGATCTTTGAACAGGATCTCCATATCGGCCAGCGAAGAGATGGCCACGCCGCATTTGCCGAACTCGCCAGCGGCCATGGCATGATCGGTATCGTAGCCGTAGAGCGTGGGCATATCGAAGGCGGTCGAGAGACCCGTCTGTCCCTGTTTGAGCAGATACTTGAAGCGCGCATTGGTATCCTCGGCGGTGCCAAAGCCGGCGAACATACGCATCGTCCACGGCCTGGCGCGATACATCGTTGGCTGCACGCCACGCGTGTAGGGATACTCGCCGGGCAGGCCAAGATCGCGCGTGTAGTCCAGGCGCTGGTTATCCAGCGGCGTATACACACGATTGACCGGCACGCTCGACGTGGTGAGCAGGTTATCGCGTTCCGGGATGCGTTGCAGAGATTGCCGGAGCGTGGTCTCCTCCCAGCGTTGCTGTTCCACCTCCAGGCGCGCTAATTCCGCTTTATCAAACAGAGTGGCCTGCTCCACGACAGATGGCTCTGTTCTTGTCGTCTCCACCGGTTTTTGCTCAAGCATGCTTGATGACTCCTCTTCGTTGAGCGAGATACAGGCGAGCGCCGCATACACTTCTTCCACGGCCCTCGTGCAAACAGACGTGCTGATTACAGATATTGTACCATATGGCATGCCGATTACACGACAGGGTTGGAAGGCATGCCGGGCGCATGCCTTGTCGGCGGGCAAGGGGAGCCGAAGCGGCTCCCCTACACGAAATCAAGAGCCGTAAGCCACTCCTATGCGATTCAAGCGGTCCCTTGCTGGAGGGCATCCAGGGCGCTACCCATGGCCTCGGTGGTGAAGTAGTCCTCTACGCCGATGCCTGCGCCGGGCTTACTGACGTAAATCTGGAAATCGGGCGTGAGGCGATAGACGAAACCGTGGTAGGTACGTTGGTAAAAGTGCTCGCTCAGGACCGCTGTGAGTTGCTGTTGCTGAAGCGCGAACCGCTGCTGGCGGGCCTGGTTATAGAGATGCAAACCGATCAGGGTGAGGCTCTGGCTTCTTGTCTCTTTGTAATCGGTTTTGAGCTGGCCGCTGTCCATCTCAAGCGCGAAGAAAAAGCCGCCGCGCGCTGTATCCCAGAGGCCACTGGCGCCGAACAGGCTCTGCAGCACCTGGCCAGCTATATCCAGGTATTGTTGACGGTGAGTGAGCGTATAAGCCGTAACTAGAGCGCTGACCGCTTCGCCTTGCGTGCTGGGCCGCGCCTGGGGGTCGTGGGGATGATCCTGCCCATCGCCGCCGACAACCATGGTATCGTAGAAGAGGTGGTAGCGGGTATTGAAGGCGGCGGCAATGACA
Organism: Chloroflexota bacterium; assembly: GCA_030853145.1. Classification (GTDB taxonomy): domain Bacteria; phylum Chloroflexota; class Ktedonobacteria; order Ktedonobacterales; family Ktedonobacteraceae; genus JALYTT01. Next base: position 5,870 of record JALYVR010000206.1, read on the forward strand.
TGCTCTATCGTCCTCTCGCCAGCGCTCACAAGATCAGGCTCGCGCCAGCGCTGTCCTGCATCGATCAGCGCCGCGCCGCACTGGAGGGTATGGTTGGGTGTATAATCTCCGGGCGTGTGGAGGCGATCATAGACATTGCCCAGCGCGGGATCATACCAGGTCGTATAGAAATTCTCTGCTAGCGTATGCGCCTCATTGACAAGATCAGTATTCTGAAGCAGCAAGCCGCTCTTGAGCAGGTAGAAGTAAATCCAGCCCTTGGGCACGCTATACCTCTTAAAATCAGCCAGCACCAGCGTAGTTACCCGGCTCACATCGCCATCATAGGTATGCAGTGAGGGATGAGGCTGGCGGTACTCGGCGAGGGCTGTGAGATACAGGAGGTCTACCTGTGGATCATGATCGTTCTGCGCGTCGCCGGTAGGGCCGGGCCGGGTGGCGTTGGTGATGGATGGGTCGCTCATCTTCCAGTTGATGAACAGGCCGCCAGTTACCAGACCCTTTGTCATAGCTCTGGGATTCCACGCGTGCTGGTGCATATTTGTAAGCACCTGGTCCACCAGCGCATCAATGGTCCCTTCAGCTTGAGAGGGCTGGGCAGGAAGCAGGCTTGTGTGCTCCGAGCTGGCCAGTATGCCGGGCAGAGTGCAGCCTGCCAGCAGGACAATGCAGAAGAGAATCAACCCATAACGGGCAGTTTGAATGTTGCTATAACGCATAAAACACATCCTTCAATTTCAATGTTTCAATTCCTTATGCGGGACGAAAATACACAGCCGACCCGTAGCCTTCAAACACCAGGTGGAAGTCAGGCGGAAACACAAAGCGTTTCATGACCTCAGATTGATACGAGCCATTATCCGAGATAATCCAGACGCGAGCATGGGCAGCCAGAACAGCCTGGAAGTCATCCTGGTTGAACAGAGCCTGCGAACCGGAGGCGGTTTCAACCAGGCGGCCATCGCGCTCGATGATATACAGCGCCCGGTCTATAGAAAAGTAGTAATCAGCGTGGCCGACGTAGTAGAGCACGCTATTGGGCGGGGATACGGCGATCACAATATCACCGGGTTTCCAGTGCTGATGCATATACTGCCCAATGGCATCGTAGTCCGCGTAATGGCGATGATAAGAGAAACCCGCGACGCGACTGACGAACAGGTTGTAGTTGCTTACGGGGAGCACCGGAGAAAGCAGCACGATAGCGCAGATAAGACTCGCGGTACCCGCCAGCATCACACGCGTGGGCCAGGGCAGGCCGGCACCTCTCTCACCAACATCTGCTCCCTGCCTGGTCCCATTCCTCCTGTAGCCACTCATCTCCCTATAACCACCCATCTCCCTGTAGCCGCCCGCTTGCGCGGCAAAGTGCTGGGAAGAGAGCGCGAAGGCCCCTATGGCGCGCAGCATAACCAGCAAAGCGTAGGCGCCCATCAGGTAGTAAATAGGCAAGAATGTATAAATGTAGCGATCGGCCTGAAAAGTAAACAACAGTACGAGAGTGAGCAGAGTAGTCATCAGAAACAGGGCGCAGTATTGCGCACGCTTATCTGTACTATGCGCGGCCCAGATACAACCGAAGGTAGCAAGCAACGAATTCAGGGTAATCCAGGGCAGGGTGCCGTGGCCCAGCGCGTTTGGGGCGTATAAAAGATACAGGTAGTAGACGATATTATCTGTGGTGAACAACACCAGCGGTCTTTCTGTGGCATCTGTACCAAGCGTGGGCGGATGGCTGAAGCGCGTAATCAGCAGTTGTGTGCCGATGACACCCACGCAGAGCGCGGCGGCACGCCACCAATGTTTCAAGTACAGCACAGCCGGCAGACGGTGTGCCGCGTCTCTGCTTACTAGCAAGGCGCAGAGCACAATGCCGGGCAGGATGATAAACGTCTCTTCGTGGCTCAGATACGTAAGAAGCAGAC
>JALYVR010000207.1 GCA_030853145.1 Chloroflexota bacterium
GGGGAGGCCGCAGCGCTCTCAGATAGGGACCCTGGCGTAGCGGAATTCTGGGCGCCAGCCTCGTTCAAGGGCGTGTCGTTTTGTTCTGCATCGTTCATCTGCCTGCCTGCCTTTCTAACGTACGTTCAGGGTTACCGAACCCTCTTCACCCGCGTTAGTGCCTATACCAAAGAAAATATGTCCTTCATATGTGCGGCTATCAAGCCCGGCAAGGGTCACTTTGATGGTCAAGGTGACACTAGCACCTCTGGCGAGGTAGCCGCTCGCGGGGCTGACACTGAGCCAGTTCTTGCTATCATCCGTTCTTGTCTCGACCATCCAGGGGCCAACGGCGCCGCAACTGGTAATCTTCACCACCTGCGTCGGAGGATCGGCGTCACCGGTAACACCCTGGAAGAAGAACGAGACTGCGCTGGCCGTAAGGCAGCGCGGCGGAACGGAGGCCACGGCCACGACATTCGCATAGCCGCCATTGGAGCTGACCTGCACAAAAGCAATGTATTGGAGCATGCCCCGGTTGACCAGCGCCGTCCCGTCAACTGTCGCTGTCACATGGGTAGCGCTACCGGGCGTCAGCCTGCCCGCCCTCTGGCTCACTTTCAGCCAGGGGACACTTCCGGGGTCCACGCTCGCCTGCCAATCCAACGTCCCGCTGCCAGTATTCTTGATGTCGAAACCCAGCGTCTTTGTTTTGCCCTCATCAAGCATGCCAAAATCCAGTACATCAGGAGTAGCTAGCAGTTGTGCGGACACCGGCTGCGCGAGAATGCCTGCATTAGACCGATGCACACTCCCCAACAACCAGATATACCCGCTGAGCAGCAGGCCCACGGCGAGGACCGCCACCAGAGAATAAAGCACGCTGATGATCTGGGCATAAGGTGCCCGCATGCAGGACCCCGTATAGGGTACCTGTAAGGGGCGCCCATACATATCGGCTCGCCCACACATAGCGCCCCCACACAGGGCGCCCGCATTGTCGGAGGGCAAGGGGAGCCGAAGGGGCGCCCCTCCATTTCGCCCGTATTCCATATGCCCAGGTGTTGGATAATCTTCAGCGTTATAGAGCAGCTCGGGCAGCAAGCGTGGCAGGGGGCGAACTGTTGGGGAGGGCAGTGCCTGGAGACGCGAGACGAGGCGCCAGTAGTCGGAGCGTGCATGTGCGCAGGCCGGACAGGTGGCAAGGTGCGCGTCGAGGGCCGCACGCTCAGAGGGCGCGAGGTCGTCCTGTCGTAGCACCAGTTGCTCCGCCCACTCAAGACATGGCGATTGTGTACCCATCAGGCGTTCCCCTCCTCTTCTGGTGTGCCGTTTTCGCGGGCCAGATGGAGATAGATGCGGCGCAGTTCCTCAAGTCCGCGGCTGACGTATTTACTCACGCTGGCTTCCTTTATGCCCAGGCGTTCAGCAATCTGCCGCTGCGGCAGGTCCTCAATGATATACAGGATAAGGCAGGCGCGATAGGTCAGGGAGACGCGGGCAAGGGCGATCGTGAGCAACTCTGCCTCTTCAATGATCAACTCCGATGCCACCTTGTTCCGCTCGTAGACGCGTTCCAGTTCCACGCATTGTTGTTCCCAGGGAAGCCAGTGCATGTGCCGGGTATGGCGTTGATGGTCATAGGCGATATTGGTCGCGATGCGGTAGAGCCAGCCCACGAAGCGCGCTTCATCGCGCAGGCTGGGCAATGCCTGCCACACCTTGAGGAAGGTCTCCTGGGTCAGTTCACTGCCGACCCCATCATTGCCCACCATGCGCACAAGGTAGAGGCAGATGCGGTCATTGTAGCGCTCAAAGATCTGCTCAAAGGCGCCCTGATCCCCGCTGCGCGCCAGCACCACAAGCTCACTATCGCTGGGCAGGCTGCCCGACCCAGGCGGCGAAGGATTCTCGGTTGAGAGCGACACGCCGGTGAACTCCTTCCTGTCATGCATTATTTCCTCTTTCTTTAAGACGAAGGAAGGGGCGGAAATCTGACAGGGACATGTTCCCTTTCTCTAAAGACGCTTGCGTGTAGAACGCTGGCTGGCACGCCGTTTCTGATTAGATCGCCAAAAGAGCCAGAGTATAGCCAGCAAGCACGCTGCGACCAGCGCCCCCGAGGCAATGAGCAGGAGACGAGTGCTGAACGCTGCTGGCAACGGCGCAGGTGCCGTTCGCTTTGCAGCAGATGGAGGAATGCTTACGGGAGGGTAGAGGCCAGTGATGATGAAGTGTGGCGCGCCACCGACCGCGATGCTGGTGACGGTACTTCGTCCGGGGATATCGAGCATCAGAACCTGGCCGTTAGCGAGCGCCACGAAGCCGAGCTGCCCGTCGCCAGTGATAGCAACCGACTGTGGGGAACTGCTCAGATGCAGAATGCGCGCCGGCTCTTGTGACGCGGCAGGTGTGTCCGCCACTACAGGAGTCAGAACATCCAACTGGTTGCGCTGGCGATCAGGCACATAGACCTCGCCGGTGTTCGCATCATAGTCCATGGGACCGAATTGCCCCCCACTGAGCAGCGTACGGACTACCCGCCGCGTATTCAGATCAACCGCCACCACGCTTCCCCGTCGCGTGGTCACATACGCTGTAAAACCGCCGGGGATGCTGATATATTGCGGTCCACCGGCGACAGGCACAGAGCCAAGCAGGTGTCCATTCACCTCGAAGACCGTGAGCGAGGTGCTCCCAGTGATCCAGAGCTGGTTAGGAGTCGCGGGAGTGGCATTCGCTGCCGTCGATGCCGCCAGCGCCAGTCCATAGACAGGCTCATGGGTCTCGAAGGTTCGCTGGATGGCGCAGGTCTGGGGATTGAGCGCACGCACGCCGCTGTCTCCCTGGCCCGCCGCGTACAGGATCGTAGCATCCAGACTGAGCGCTAGCAGCGACGGTTGACCTGGCAAGCTGGCCGTGCAGAGCGTCTTCCCGGTTTTCGTAGTGATTACCACCACCTGTCCAAGCGCCGGCTGTGCGACATACAACGCCTGCCCATCTGGACTCAGCAAGACGGTGTGTGGGTCCCCAGCGATAGCCAGCGTCCCGGTGACCCGCCGCCGGGCGATATCAATGATGCTGATGCCTGGCCCGCTCCCTGCTACATAAGCGAGTTGGGGAGCACCCCCGTCCGCATACGCTGCCGGAGCACATAATCCCACAGGTACTAGCAGTATACATAGAAAACCCAACCAATAACCGTATATGCGTGCAGTCGAAATCACCATCATGTTTCCCCTTCAAGGTATCGCGGCTGATCTGCTTAGTATACCCCGATTCGCATTAGGAGCAAGGTGAGCCATAGCCCTACACGAATCGAGTAGCATCTATTGTAGAGGTAATGGAAAGATTACTTACTTTGTGTACGCCACGAAAATCTGTATATTTAAATACTTCATTTTATCTTCATTCTATGGTATGCTTATATAAGGATAGAAGGGGGAGTAGCGCTTCTAACCAGCCCAGTCCTTGCCTGTTGCGGAGTCAGGTGAAGCATCCAGGGAGTTGAGAAGTTTCTGCCTACAGTGGATGTCTGTATTTTGACAATTAACAGGTAAGACATCCAACTGGTGCAATGCATGTAGCCACGATCATAAGTCAGTAGAAGGGGGTAAAGGTGCTCCCGCTGGCTTTTGCATCAAAACCATGGAAAGGGGAGGACTACATTGAAAAGGCATTCATCAGGTTTTATCATTGGGATCATTGTATCACTTGTTTTAGGTTTTGGCATCATCGCCGGAGTCGCGCTAGCTCTCCAAGCGGACAGGGGACTTGGTTACCAACCCGATGTATTGTATGCACATAAGACGGGTTCGAACAGCGCCACACTCGAGCTGTCGACATTTCCTGACAGTTTGGCATGTCACGGTGACAATGGGGGCCCGAATCCCACCTGGGTCTCCTATTGCCCAAGCACAACGCTGGAAGTACCGCCGAACAGCATCATCACAGTAGTGATCAAGAACTACGACACACCCACACCTTTACACAACACTTTTTTCCGCCAGGTGCGGGGAACAATCGGTGGCATCGAGATGGTCAATAATAAACCTATGAGCCAGCTTGATGCATCGCTGGTGTCCCACACATTCACGCTGCAATCAAAGCCGGAGTCACCCAACCCACTGTTCGTCAGTGTCCCTGTCGCTGCGACTCCAAACAACGCTCCTACCCCCGTGACCATTAATGGCAATAGTTACGCGAATCCTATGGTCATCAGCTTCCAATTCCGCACAGAGGCGAATGGCAGTTACATCTGGCACTGCTACGATCCTTGTGGAAGCGGGCTGCAAGACTTCAACCAGGGTTTTGGCGGGCCGATGTCTACTACCGGGTACATGGCCGGAACGATGACAGTCACAAATTATTAAGGGGGTAAGATTAAGATGTCTGAGCCTAATCTCGTCCAGGGGGATACCACCAGTGGTGCCTCAGAACAGCAGCAGCCGCGTCACCTGCGTCGGGCCCTGCTTATCTGGGCAGTACTTTCTATTATTGGGATTATAATAGTTGTGGCCTTTACTAAGTACGTACTCCCACCATCTGCGAGCGACGTGGGTGTCAGCAATGACTTCACGCTGCTCGTATTTACGGCTCTGGCCGTGCCGGTGGCGATGTTCGTCTTTGTCTTCCTGGCCTACAGCATGATCGTCTTCAGGGTCCATGTCGAAGATAAGCCCACGGAGGATGGCGCCTTCTTAAAGCCCAGGCCGATGCTGCAAGTTGGATGGATGGGCATCACCGGGGCGCTCTGCCTGTTTTTGCTCATCTGGGGTCTGTTTGGCTTCTATCAGAACACCGTTGCCGCGGCCCCCAATCCCCTGATCGTTCAGGTCACTGGGCAGCAATGGTTGTGGAATTTTTCCTATCCGCAGTATGGGACAGCCAGCCAGATACTTGAGTTGCCGGTGAATCGGGCGGTAGAGTTCAGCGTCACCTCAAAAGAGGTGCTGCACGGCTTTGCTATCCGTTCGTTAGGGGTACGCATCGATGCTAATCCGGGGCAAATAACCACCATCCCAGCCATAACGCCAACGCAGATCGGGACCTACTCTGTAGCCTGCGTGGAATTGTGCGGACTCTATCATTCTTACATGTGGGCAACGGTCAAGGTAGTCACTACGTCGTCATTCAATGACTGGATAACCAACCAGGGAGGACACTTATGACCCAGGTCAGCATGACCGAAACCAGGCGACCAACTCTCCTACAAAACCTTTTTCCGAGTGTGGTCTCTGCGATTATCCTCGGCGTTGTAGCCGCGGTCCTGGCATATGTGATCGTAGCGAGGTTGGTGTCCGGCAATCCTGACGCGCCGTTAGTATCTGCCTATGTAGCCTGGGTACTCTTCTTCTTCGTGGGCATTGGCGCCTTCAACGGTATCCTGAAATGGGGTTTTGGCCGCCAGGAGCCAACGCTTGACGAAGAACTCCAGTTGGCCGGAAAAGATCAGGGTATCTGGCGCTACTTCCGCTTTACCACCGACCACAAAGTCGTCGGCATGCAGTACCTGTTCACAGTGCTGATCCTCTTTTTCGTCGGCTCTATGGGCGCCTTCATGATCCGGCTGGAGCAATCACAGCCCGGTGCCATTTTCTTCACGCCCTCCACCTACAATACCATTGTAGGCATGCACGGCATCATCATGGTGGTAGCCTCTATCGTCATGGTCAGCGGCCCTTTCGGCAACTTCATACTCCCCATCATGATTGGGGCGCGTGACATGGCCTTCCCCCGGCTCAACGCTCTGAGCTACTGGCTGCTGTTCTCGGTCATTCCTATCTTCATCTCCACCGTAGCCTTTGGTGGATTCCAGACAGGATGGACCGGGTACGCTCCTCTGGCCGATCAACTGTCATCGCCAGGCATGGATGCTTACTGTATCACGATCATTGTCTTTGCTATATCCGTCACTGTGGCAGCCCTGAATATCGTCACGACTGTACTGGTGATGCGCACAAAGGGCATGACGCTGGACCGGCTTCCGATCTTCGTGTGGGGCGTGCTGCTCTCGGTCGTCCTTGGTTTGACCGCGTTCCCCTCGTTCATCATCTCTCAGATCATGGTTGTGATGGACCGTGTCTTCCAGACATCCTTCTTTATTGCCGCCTTCGGCGGTAGTAACTGGCTGTACGAGCACCTGTTCTGGTTTATGGGTCACCCCGAGGTCTACGTGATCGCCCTGCCCGCAATGGCAGTGGCGGCTGAAGTCGCCGCGACCTTTTCCCGCAAGGCGATATTTGGCCGTCGCATGCTGCTCGGTAGCATGATTACGATCTGTATCCTGAGCGTGCTGGTATGGGGCCATCACCTCTATACAAGCGGGTCAGCCACTGCGCTGGACGGCCCCTATATGCTGGATACAGAATTAATCTCAATTCCCACCGGTTTCTTCTTCCTGGCGCTGATAGGCACGTTCTGGCGTGGTAAGCTCTGGGTCACCGTTCCGGTACTGTTTGTGGCGGGCATGCTGGTCAACTTCGTCATCGGCGGCATCACCGGCATCTACCTGGCGGACCTGCCTACCGATCAGATTCTGCATGGCGGCATGTTTGTCACCGCCCACTTCCATTTCACTCTCGTCGGCAGCATGGTCTTCGGGTTTTTCGCCGGCTTCTACTACTGGTTCCCCAAAATGCTGGGCCGCCGCCTCAACCCGACACTAGGCAAGATCCATTTCTGGCTGTTTGAAATCGGTTTCCTGGGTACATTCATATCGCTATTCTACGCGGGTATCCAGGGCGAACCTCGCTGGTCAGCGAACGTGGCCCCCTCGTTTGCAACCGCCAACCTGATCGCCAGCCTGTTTGCTATCCTGATCGCAGCGTCGGTGTTTGTTACCGCCTATAACGTGATTATCACGCTCAGAAGCGGCGAGCTTGCCACGGCCGATGAGTGGGGTTCCAAGACCCTTGAGTGGACTATCCCAACGCCAGTGCCGCTTGAGAACTTTGAACACCTGCCTGTGATCACGTCAGATGCCTACGGCTACGGTCTGCCTGAAGCAGCAACGAATGGGCATGCCACTACTGAAGATGCCATGGAGACACCTGTACATTCTTCAGCGACCCAGCCACAATTGGAGAGTTGATAGCACTAGAGGGGATATGCTATGAGTTCGACTTCGGTCTTTGAGGAAATGCATCACATGGAGCCGCACGTCAAGGTTGCGCGCGCGCGCACAGGCGTGATTATGCTCATTGTGTCGGATGCTTTGTCTATACTCGCGATCCTGGCCGCGGGCGGCTACCTGAACACACTCAATGTGGCGGGTCAGTTCAGGGCGGGAGACAAGGCTCCCGCCTTCCTGCCAGGACTCCTGCTGGCCATTGTGCTGGTGCTGAGCGGCCTCACCTTCTTCTTGTGGGAGCGCCAGGCACGCCGCGCGGGCGTCGGTCCACGCGTCTTCGTGATGGTTGCTGTAGTGCTGATGATCGTGGCAATGGTGGGGCAACTCTTGATCGCCAGAGGCCTGGGCTATGCTGGCCCGTTCCATGCCTACGCAAGTTTGATCTTGCTGTCGACATGGTATTCGGCGGCCCACCTCCTGCTGGCGGCGATTGTGGGCGTCCTGCTTTTAGGACGGATAATGCGCGGCAGGCTGGCCGAGCATCCCTACATCGCCGAGGTTGTCGGCTACTGGTGGTACTACACGGTAATCGCCAGCCTGGTCATGTGGGCGTTCACGCTCTTTATTGGATAAATCGGGTCACTACGGTCTGACAAGCTTTATATGTCAGGGAGCGGGCGCTTCCTCCATCCGCGTAGGGATGCGGCTAGCCGCATCCCTACGCGGATGGAGGCGTCTCGA
>JALYVR010000208.1 GCA_030853145.1 Chloroflexota bacterium
CTACCCGACCATGCGCGAGTTCGCCGACGCCTTGCAGGAACCCGGCTTCAGCGCCTTTGCCGACCCGACGATCAGGGGTCGCAACGTCCCTGCTAGTCTTCCGCCTCCCGCGCAACCATTGCCAGCTCCATGGGCCTATGCGCCTGCGCCGTACCCGGTGCCGCCACCTTATCAGGTCCCTATGAATGTATCCTATGTCCCTGTGCCTCCCATGCAGACAAGCTACGGTATGGCGCCACAATTTAGCGTCGCGCCGCCGCTTCCCCATACACTCCCCAGCCCATTTGGCCAGGGCTGCCTGTGGGGCCTGCTGCAGGGCACGCTGGCAGCGATCATGCTGCTGCTCCTGAAAAACGCGGCCTATATCTACATGGCGATGCTCATCGGCTTTCTGGCCTACTTCTGGGCGGGGTTCCGCACGACGCGCCGGGGTGGTCGCTCTTTTCGCGGCGGCTGGGCCGGTCTGTGGGCCGGCATTACCAGCACGCTCATCTTCTGGGTCGTGCTCGTGCTCGGCCTGGTGATCCTCGTGTCGCAGCGTATCCAGGCCGATACGCAGAAAGCGCAGCAGAAAGGTTTCTTTTTACATCCCGATCAAGAGTTCAATCACGCCCTGCACGTCGTGCTGCCCTTCACCGCCCAGCCGGGTCCGCCGCCGACCTCTACAGGCGTGCTCACTTTCCTCGGTATCGGCCTGCTTCTGGCGGTTGTGCTTGGTTGGATTGGCGGCATGGTAGGGAAGGCATGGTATAAGAAGAAGAGAGGGTACCCGTAATGCAAGCAGTGATCTCCGAGAAATTGAGAGCGCATTTACAGCAGGCGCAGAGCCGCGTCTTGACCGTCACGCTGCACCCCGTGCGCTGCTGAAGCGGCACCTTCTTTGATGTATCGGTCGATACACATGCGCCGAAAGACCCCGATCTCTACGCCTCCTTTGAACAGGATGGCCTATGCATCTACTACTCACGCAGGCTGGGTCGCCAGGCAGAGATGCTAGAACTTGACTACCTGCGCCTGCTCTTTCGTTCCCGTCCGGTGATGACGGGGCCTGACGACCTGCTGGAGAAGATCGTGCTGGGGCGTCTATAAGCTTGACCAGTTGTGATACGATTTTCTCTGGTGAGTGGTCTCGCGGGGGGATCGCGTCCCCTATGACTGCATCGAATCACCTGTAGCTAGAAGGTAGGCGACGTTTTTGACAACCGAGGAAAAAACTGCTCAAGAAACAGGCGCCGCAGAGACGCTTTCTGTGGCGGCGTTAGCGCGCACGCTCAGCGCGGAACTGCGCCTGGAGAGTGGACAGGTGGCGCGCACCCTGGCTCTGCTCGATGATGGCAATACCATCCCCTTTATCGCGCGCTATCGCAAAGAGATGACTGGTAGCCTGGACGAGGTGCAGATCCAGGCCATCGCCGACCGCGCGGCGTCTGTGCGCGCATTGTATGAGCGCAAGGCGGATGTCCACCGGCTGATCAGCGCGCAGGATAAACTGACGCCGGAGCTGGCCGTCGCGCTGGCCGCCGCCACAACACTGCAAGAGGTAGAGGACCTGTATCTTCCCTATCGCCCCAAGCGCAAGACGCGGGCCAGCGTGGCACGCGAGAAGGGCCTGGCGCCGCTGGCGGAGATCATCATCCAGCAGCCCGCCTCCACCGGCGATGTCGCCGCTTTCCTCGCACAGCAAGCCACGCCCTTCCTGAGCGCCGAGAAGGGGGTTGACACCAGCCTGGAGGCCTACGCGGGGGCGCGTGACATCGTGGCGGAGACCATGGCTGAAGATGCTACGGTGCGCGGAACGGTGCGCGCCTCCTTCTTCAAGCAGGCGACGGTGAGTAGTCACCTGGCGAACCCTGAAACGGTGGCGGAGAAGGACCCTAAGGGCGTGTACCAGTTGTACTATGAGTTTGATGAGAACATCACCAGGCTCGTTCCGCATCGTGTGCTGGCGCTGAACCGTGGCGAGCGCGAGGAGGTCCTGCGCGTAGGTGCCGCGCTGCCGTATGAGCAGGTCCAGCCCGCCATCGGCGCGTACTATCCCGTCAAGGTCACCTCTCCCCTGGCCGAGCAGCTGTCCCTCGCGCTGGAGGATGGCTATAAACGCCTGCTAGCCCCCGCCATGGAGCGCGAGGTGCGTGTAGAGCTGACGCGCCAGGCTGAAGAGCATGCCATCAATATCTTCGCCACTAATCTGCGTAACCTGCTCCTGCAACCGCCCCTGCGCGGGCGCAAGGTGCTCGGTATCGATCCAGGCCATCGCACCGGCTGTAAGCTCACCGTGGTTGACGAGACCGGTAAGTATATCATCTCCGATACCATCTACCTGTTCCAGCCAGAGAAGGCCCGGCAGACCCTGCGCAAGCTGCTGAGCGAGTACGGCATCGACGTGATCGCCATCGGCAACGGCACCGCCTCGCGTGAGACGGAGCAGATGGTTGCCGAGCTTATTCGCGCCCACGAGCAGGAGCGAGGGCAGATCGGCTATGTGATGGTCAACGAGGCGGGCGCATCGGTCTATTCGGCATCCGAGGCGGCGCGCCAGGAGTTCCCGACATTGGATGCCACGCAGCGCGGCACGATCTCGATTGCGCGCCGCCTGCAAGATCCCCTGGCCGAACTGGTCAAGATCGATCCCAAGGCCGTTGGCGTGGGCTTGTACCAGCATGATGTGGACCAGAAGGAACTGGCGGCGATGCTGGACCGCGTTGTTGTCTCCTGCGTGAACTTCGCGGGCGTGGAGGTCAATTCCGCCTCTGCCGCGCTCCTCAAGCATGTCGCCGGCATCAATACCCGCGTCGCCAACGCCATTGTCAAGTACCGCGAGGAGCATGGCCCCTTCCGTTCGCGCGAAGAACTGCACAAGGTGCCGGGTCTGGGTCCGGCCACATTCGTGCAGGCGGCAGGTTTCCTGAAGATCGCCAACGGCGTTGAACTGCTGGATAACACCTTTATTCACCCGGAGAGCTACGCTGCGGTCCGCGCGCTGCTCCAGTTGCTGCCCGCTGCCGGCGATAGCCAGGCGTTGAAGCCGGCGGAGCGCATCGCGCAGTTTCGCCAGTTGGTCAAGCTCCAGGGTGGTCTGGGACGTAACAAGCACGCTGCCTCGATCGGTGGAGAGCAGGCAACCTGGAGTGACCTCGCCAAAAAGGTCGGCGTTGGCTTGCCGACGCTCAATGACATCCTGGAGAACCTGGAGAAGCCCGGCCTTGATCCCCGCGATGCCCTGCCGGCCCCCCTCCTGCGCCACGATGTGTTGAAGATGGAGGACCTGGCAACGGGCATGATTTTGCAGGGCACCGTGCGGAACGTCGTGGATTTTGGCGCCTTCGTGGATATCGGCGTCAAACAGGATGGCCTGGTCCATGTCTCGGAGATGGCCGACCGCTTTGTGAAGGACCCTCTGGCCGTGGTGGCAGTTGGGCAGGTGGTGCAGGTGCGCGTCGTGAACATCGATGCCCGGCGTGGGCGTATTCAGTTGAGCATGCGCGATATTCCTAAATAGTGTTGGCGGAGCGTTCCGCGCTGACGCTGCTATGCTCAAGGCGCTTCCTGCCTTGTGTTATGCGATAATTAGTCGCGATACGACGCGCAAGTTCCGCGCTCAAGATGGGTTTTTCTGCGGCACGGTTTCGCCTTCTGCTGTATGCTAGCAGCGGAGTCGGTTGCTGAGAGGCAGAGCCTTTGGGGGCACCACCAGAGGTAGGAGCTTCTCAGCGACCGCCCCCGACCGAGGAAGCTGTATCTGGCAATTGTTGCAGCAGCGCCAGCCCCCTGGCGTACAATACCGGCGCCTCGATCTCCGCCGTGGCCTTGATACTGCGCAGCACCAGCGCGCGCGCCTCGTCCAGCAATTGCCGCGTCTGCGCGAACATTGCCTGGTCGAGCAGTAGCGCAGCGATACCGTACGGGTCGAATCCCTCATTCACCAGGGCCACCAGCTCCTCAAGATACTTCTGCGATAGTCTGTAGTCATCCTGTACATGAGCCAGCAGATATTGCACCTCCAGCACAAGCAATCTGGCACAAGAGGTGGTGGTAGTAGAGGTATAGGCGGAGCACAGGTTTGCGGCATTCCTGACGGCCTGTTCCGCCGTAGCCCGGTCGCCACGGTAGAGCGAGGCCCACCCCAATTCCAGGAAAGCGTCGATAATGCTGCTCAGATCGCCCAGCATCTGGCACTTCTCAAGATAGGTTTGAGCATAGTGCCGCGCGGCGGCGTGATCCCCCATCTCAGTTGCCAGCAGCGAGAGGTTGACCCAGGGTTTCAACAGTTGTACACGGTGGTCAAATGACTGGCTGGCCTCGATAGATTGTGCTATTTCCAGGCTTGTCTCCCAGGCATGGCGCGCCCCGTCGAAATCGCCCCGGTGCAGGCGCAGCCTTCCTAGCCTGTTTAAGAAGCGGGCCATGTGAAAGCGATCATGGATCTGCTGGCTGGCCTGTATGCCACACAGTAAAATATGCTCGCCTTGCTGGTTGCGCAGGCGTCCAACGAATTGTAAGAGGTAACCCACCAGGCGCACAACCTGGTCATACTGCCTGTTGTACCAGAGCTGGGCCAGAGTGGTTAGTAGCCGTTCGCGCTGTTGCTCCAGGTGGAGCATGTCTTCTTGGTATTGCTCGGCATAGGTGATGGTATCTGCATGCTGCTTACGCTGGCACATATCGGCATAGGCATGCAGCAAGGGATGCAGGCGGTACTGGGAGTATCCTGCGGAGCGGGTCCCCGTTATCTCCTGGGAAACTGGAGGCGTTGCATGGGCATTATATGGCAGTAGCTCAACTAATGAGTGGCGCACAAGATGTGTCAGGATGGTAGCAGTGCTGACCAGGGTCTCGTGTTGGGATGGAGCGCCGTCCTGAGTGTTGCTGGTTGTGAGTCCGCGATTAAAGACAAGCTGATTGCTAAGTTCGATCTGTGTCCAGCCGCCCAGGGGAACCTGTGTGGCCGCCGCCTGTTCCAGGCTGAACGGCTGCGTTCCCAGAGTGGCGAGCCGGCTGAACGGCTCGCGCATATCTGCCGGGAGCGCGTGATGCGCCTGCTCCAGGCATGTATACAAATCACCTTCGCTATCCAGCAGCGGATCAAGCGGCTGTGCGCTAAGCTGTGTGGCCAGTAGCGAGCAGGAGGTACCGACCCTGACCGCGCTGGCGGCAAGCTCGATAGCATGCGGTAGCTCGCCCAGCGCTCTACAGATCTGGTGGGCGGAGACCAGTTCCTCGTTGGAGAGGGGACGGCTCACCAGAACGGTAAAGAGTTCGAGCGCGGCCTCCTTGTCAAGTGGGTCCAGGTGCAGATGGTATGTCATACTGCCTGGCGAAGGCATGCTGCGGCTGGTGACGAGCATTGTGCAGCCCGTCAGAAAATTCTCCGAGGTTGCATCCGCCTCATCGTTCCTATAGCCACGTACCAGTAGCGCATCCAGGGCCAGGCGCAATGGAAAGTGCGGGTCCAGGTCATCGAGGAGCAGCAGAGCGCGTTTGCTGGCCAGGAAGGTGCGTGTGCGGTCAATTGCCAGGCTCGCATCAAGCGCCGTGTTGAGAGCAGTTGCGCCTGTCAGGGCTGGGATGACATGGATCTGGCCATCTGTCTGTCCATCGGGACTCCTGCGCGCCGGCGATCCCAGGATATCTGCTACCTTGTTGAGGAAGGTAATCAGTCCAGGTGTGCCGGTACACCCTTTGCCGCTCAGGGTGATAATGCCATCGGGAAAGACGCGCCGGTACCTGTTGCTTTCAGTGGAGAGCAGATGCACAACCTCCGCGGCCAGTGCGCTCTTCCCCACGCCGGGCATGCCGGTCAGCGCGTAGATGCCAGGCTTGCCTTCGCGCAGCGCGCGCACGATATCTTGTAGTACCGCCGCGCGCCCGATCAGCCGCGCGGGACGTGGCGGGAGCAGCATCGCGACAGGTGTTGGCCTGGCCCCCAGGATCTCGGTCAGGTAGGCAAGTTGCTCGGTCTCTTCGGCGTTGAGATCGTTGAGTTCCGCCGCGCGCTGGTACGCCTGCACGTCGCGCGGGGTCTTGCACAGCAGGTATGCCAGGGCGATGACGCGTTGGCGGGTGGCGCCACGAAATGGGTGCTGGAGATGCCCCGCTTCCAGACGCGCCAGGAAATCTTCGGAGATCCCCAGCTTGCTGAGCCTGGAATCGCGGCGCACAGCATCGATCAGCGCACGCTGGCTGTTCCAGCCACACATACGCCGGTGCTTGCTGATCCACTGACCGAACTGGATGGCATCCATGGGCTATCTCACGCTGTGTGATCGAGTGGCACTCCACATGGGGACCCGTAGCTGGCGCGTCAGCGGCCAGCTACGGATTTGCTACGCACACATTGCTCTAATTTATCTGCTAATATGTACGTATGCACAAGGGGCAGTTCTCACACAGGACCACTGAACAGCCGTCATCCTTCGTAGCTGCGCGATGTATCGCGCTGGGGCTAGCCAGTCATCGTGGAAGCCCCAGCGCGATACATCGCGCAGCTACGAAGAGTCTTTTCAATGGCCCTGGTTCTCACAGCGAGTTTAGCCATCTCGTCTCTTGCCTGTCAGCGTCAACAAGCCATCCGCCAACGAGCCCCGCCAGCACAGGTAATCGTGTCCCCCGTTGAACTCAGCATAGTGGACCTCGTAGCCCTTGAGGCCTAATATATCGCGCAGGTGCCGATTGCAGGAAACCATGTCGATTCCTTCCATATGTTCCTTCAAGCCGACCTCCATATAGAAACGTAGGGGTAAGCGGGGACTCGCGATAAACTGCTGTATGAGCCACTCCTGCGGGGTAGCCTCTTCTGGATCTCGATCCCACCAGAAAGAGCCGGACTGCGACAGCACATTGCCAAAGGTTTCTGACGCGCGCAAGCCAACAAAGGCCGCCGCTAAGCCACCGTGGCTGGAGCCTGCGACAATTGTCTGTGCTGGATCGCTCGTCACATGGTAGTGCTCATGAACCCACGGCATAAGTTCCCCGGTCAAGAAATCTACGAAAAGTTGGTGGCAGGGCAACTCGCGGCTGCGCGTCTCCTGGTCCAGGCTATCGAGCAAAACGGCGACGAGCGGTGGTATCTTCTCTTCGCTAACAAGATTGTCCAGAATCGTCGGCGTGGGTACAAGATCGATGTAGGCCAGGCCGTCAAACAGCAGGAGGAGGCCATACGCTTCGTCGCTCGCCGCGTAGCCCGGCGGCGTATAGATCCAGACACGGCGTTCGTTGTCGAGGAGAGGGCTGTGCAGGCGCTGCATTTCGATCTGCCCCTTCGCGACGCCAGGTCGGGGCGCGATCCAGGTCTGCGCGGGAGCGGCGGGCATCTCAATGATCGACATCACAACTTCCCTATCATCGGGAAGCTCGTCGTCTTTGACGTACACGAACTGCCGGGGATTGAGTGGGTCCGGCACGATACGCGACCCAAAGTCATCCATATACTTCACCTCAGTGAGAGGATCGTTTGGCGAAAGTGTGTAGGTGGTGCGCAGATCCGCCTGTACTCGGTACGTCCTATGCCAGAGGTCGCTGTCCCGCAGGCGCGTCATCTGGTTGTGCTCCGGCTTGCCCCAACTGGCTGGCCCACCGAAGACAACCACGCTCGACGTATCTTCCGTAGCCCGCCAGAGAAACGTCACCAGGTTGTGTCTGTCATCGCCCTCAACAGGCTCAATCAGAGGCGTACCCTGTTCCGCGATCTCTTGCCAGAAAGCAGCAAGCGCGGCAGCATTGCTAGATGCCAGTGCCTGCTCCAACGCGGTTATGCGTGGACTGCTTGGAGTGGCTTGTGTTGCCATAATGTATG
>JALYVR010000209.1:0-2229 GCA_030853145.1 Chloroflexota bacterium
CATGGCGATCCAGGGGCTGATAACATGTTGATCGCGCCGGCGAACGTCTACCTGATCGACTGGGACTCACTGCACCTCTCCGACCCGATGCGCGATGTGGCCCAGGTGTTGTGGTGGATGTATCCCAGGTCGCAGTGGGACGAGATGTTAGACCTGTTTGGCATCGATCTTAGCGATCACCAGCAGCGAGAACGCTTTTACCTGCATATGTCTACGAGAGCATTGTATGTGTCTCTGTTTTTCATCCAGCTCGGACATGAGCACTGGGCAGAGAAATTTTTAAAGGATGCGCAGATGGCGCTGGAGCAACAAACACCGGATACACTACTCATATCTTGAAGATACGGGAGCCGCCCGCTAGTTTCTAGAGGGGAGTAACATGGAAGGAACATCAACAAGAGAGATGCCGGCCAACCAGAAGCTGGCAGCATTTGAGCGGCTGCCCACAGCGATGAGACCCTGATATGGGGGAAGAACAACTCGAAACTCAGGAAAGATAGCTATCATGTCGAATGTTGCACGTCATTACGAACAATTGCTTGCTGCACACTACACCTGGATGTTTGGCTCCTTTGAGGAGAAGGTTGCAGAGCAACAGGCCCTTTTCGAACACTGGGGTATCCAGACGAATAGATTGAAGACAGCGCTTGATCTGGGATGTGGCTCAGGCTTCCAATCCATTGCCCTCGCAGATCTCGGCTTTCGCGTCACGGCCATCGATCTCAGTCAGCGCCTCTTGACGGAGCTTGCTAAGCGCAAAGGAGCGCGCGCTATTGTTTCCTTGCAAGGAGATATGCGCGACGTTTTGCAATTGGGTGCTGCTCCAATTGATGTTATTGTGTGCATGGGAGATACCCTTCCCCATTTAGAGAGCAAGCATGATGTCATTCGCTTGCTAGGCGATATGCAGCAACTCCTGGCAGCAGATGGGAGGTGCATTCTCAGTTTCCGCGATCTTTCTATTGAGCAACATGCCCTTGAGCGTTTCATCCCGGTTCGTAGCGATGCCAATACCATTATGACCTGTTTTCTTGAATACGAGCCTGAGAGCGTCGTGGTGCATGATCTTATCTACACACGTCAGGGTGAGCAGTGGACGTTGCATAAGAGTAGCTATCGCAAGCTGCGATTAGCGCTCTCCTGGCTTGTGACACAACTCCAGCTTGCGGGTTTCACTGTAGATATCCAGGAGTCGCATCGGGGTATGTGGTTTCTGGTGGTTCACAAAGAAGAGCATGCGAATGGAATAAGCGCCAGCTAAGAGCGGCCCTCATAGGAGTGTCATGGTCGCTGGATGAAGTTTGCCCTATTTCAGAAAGGATTGTCATGGTATCACTACAGCGCTCATTGCTTCGTTTGCATGTCGAAGCCGTCTGGGGCGTTCAACTTCCTCCCATGCTCCAGGATAACGTTGAGCTTCTGAGCGAAAGCTCCCAGCCACCCTGGCGACTATATGCCGCCGAAATGGACAGTGACCGTGTCGCTATCTGGAGACCAGATGTCAGCGCGACAGAGCGCGAAGATTTACTTGTGCGCGTACACGAAGCACTGGCGTTGCCGCCAACAATGAGCACAGATCCAGGAATCAGCCGTGAGATTGCCCTTCATCAAATAGCCTTACCAACAATGAGCATCGCGGCAGCTCACATGCTTGCACACCCTCTCACCTCTCACGATCAAGCGCTGGTGGAAATGTTTGAGCCTGGTTCTGTGGAATACTACTTCCATCCAGATCGCCGCCCGCTCATCGGCGTCATTGCTGAAGGACATTTGCTCAGCCTTGCGCATAGCTCACGGCGAACCGCTGAGGCCTGCGAACTCGGCATTGACACATTAGCAGAGGCACGCCGTAAAGGCTATGCGCTGGCAGCTACCGTCCTGTGGGCGGCATCTGTCGCCCAGGAAGAGCTTGTTCCGCTCTATAGCGCGTTTGCTGATAACACAGCCTCCCTTAGATTGGCGGCTGCCGCTGGATATCGGATCTTCGCACGAGCGGCCACCATTGCAGGATAGCTTGTCCCTTGCCAGCAAGGTATCCAACCAGCTACAGTACGCACCACAATGAAGCAATCTTACGAGAAGCATGAAGAGTGGAAGGAGAATAGGTGTGCCCTTACAACCCAACGGCGGAAAACTTCTCATGCCAGTTGAAACCGAGACCGATGTTCAGGCATTATTTGAGAAAGCCCTTGCGCTCTCTCAGACAACCGGTTTCTCCACCAGGGCGCG
>JALYVR010000209.1:2239-7790 GCA_030853145.1 Chloroflexota bacterium
CGCTATCACGCGGATATCGAAGACCATTTCTACTATATTGGAGCCATCTGTCCACAACATTTCCGCCCGCTGCAAAACGAGGTTGTGAACCTTCCAGGCCAGCAATTGACCTTTTTCAATTTCTCCTTTGCTACCTGGCTCTACCTCCTGCAGGATGCCCCCGATAGCTGCGTTGAGCAACTAATGCAGCGACTCTCGCGTGCTAACGAGGAATGCCCCTCATATGTTCTTGAGATGATGCTGGCTGCGGTAGGGACGCCAGCAGCTCTAATGGCCATAGCAGATTATGCCGAAAGGGCACACACGCAAAAAGTATTCAGGGATCTGGGCTTCTGGCTCCCAGGCGACAACAAGAGTGCTGAACCTCGTTTTACGCGGCACCGCCAGGCCATCCGGTTCCAACCAGTTGAAGATACGCTTTCACCTGATGAGCTTGCGAAGCGAACCCATCCGGTAGGGCTGCCTGTGTCCTTCGTTGCTGAGGGGCCTGCTCAAGATGTGATCACGTGGCACTATGTGACACTCGATCTGACTCAGATTGATGGGCTTCCGGCCACACCTTTTTCACGAGTTCACCTTGTCAGTCCGCCACATGATGGCATGTGGACGCTCTTTTGTGCTATTTCAGCGCAGAATCTCTATACGCAGGCAACGCTGCATGGATCTGAGGACGAAGATCCAGAAATGATTGAGAGGCTTCGAGAGCAGGCTATTGCCTATCAACACGCTGGGAGAGGCGAAGTTCTTCTGCTGCTATATGATGATCAGTTGGTGTATCGCAATGGCCACACGCAATTGACCGTAGGAGTGCATGGGGATGTGGGAGGTCCGCCCCTTGGAGTGTACGAGAATCCGTGCTGCCCAGTCTGTGGGAGATTAATGTTTCATGTCTGTACCGTTGCCAGCACGCTTCGTGAATATGGCGATGGTTTTCGCAGCGCCTTTTTGTGCGAAGAGTGCCTGCAAGTCGCCTCTCAGGCCATGGGTTGGAATTAACACACTATTGCTCGCTTCCTAAGACGCAAATCTGTGTTGTACCTATACTTAAAGTTCACCATATGACTATAGGAATTTTTAAAGCCGTTCTTGCATGTTCTAGACCATAGATTCCATACATGGTTGACAGATAGAGCATTATTCAGGTTTCTGTAAGATTTCAGACCGCTGATGGCATATGTAATATATACAAGAAATCAAGCATTTTTGAAAACGAAGAGGAGTTTACCTTGATGGATTTGCAGAGAAACATTTTGAAGACGGTCTGGGTGGGGATAGTGGTGGGAACGCTCTTTGGCATAGGGCTAGTAGGAGTGAGCTTCGCGCTGTATTTTATCACCCAGATATTCCCAGACCAATGGGAATTCGTAGCGCTTCCGCCGCTGTGGTTTTTGGGATACATTGGGGCGGGTATCGCGGCCAGCTTGCAGACAAAGAGAATAGCGGCAGGGGTCGTGGCTGGAGTCTGGGCAGGGTTTGTGACAATGACCCTGGTGCTGATGGTGATCGTGTTGGAAAGCGGCCGCTTGGTGTCGTTTTTTAGAGGTTCCGATCCGATGACGCAATATGACTTCCTTGTTGCATGCGCTTGTATTGTAGGAGCCGTTGCAGGAACTGTGGGAAGTGCATCCGCGCACTTTTATGGACGTTCCCGCCGGGAGGAACTCCAAAATACTTTTCGCGACAGAAGTAGCGAGGATTTTAATATGAATTCCTAAAGGCGCTCTTGCGCATTCTGGACCACCGATTCGGCCCGTGGGTTGACAGGTGGAGCATTCCGGGCTGGTGGCAGGGGAAGATGGAGGATAATGGTTGTGCCATGCTCGGCCTGAGAACGAGGGAGCGAATGAATGACGAGTGTGCCACCGGCCTCGCGTGTCTTCAGACGGGCCTTGAAGAGGCTGGTTTTTTCGGGAGAGATTGCGTTGACATCGAAGCCACGACCATCATCGATGATATAGATCTCGAGGGAGCCGTCGGCGCGGACAGCGCGCACAGTGGCAAAGCTGGCGTCGGCATGGTTATAGACATTCAGCAGCGCCTGCGTCACGGCATAGGAGATGGCCTCGGCCACCTTCTCGCCCGCCGGCGTCTGCTCCAGAGCATGATCCAGGTCATCCAGCGGCCAGACATCGGCCCTGACCTTCAGTCGCGACTCTGGATGGAGCGCGGGCAGGTCCTCGCGGATCAGCTTCTCCAGGTGCAGTCGTAGGCCCAGGCTGCGGCGCTGGTAGACATCTTCGACAAGCAGTTGCAGCCCGCGCAAGTCGTCCTCCAGCTCTTCGCTGATCTTGCGCACTTTGCCCAGGGCCTCAATGATGGGATAGGCCGGCACCATGCCCGCTGAATACTGCTCGGCCTCCACTTTCAGCTTATGTTGCCAGTGGCCCAGGAGCGAACGGATACGCAGCGCCTGCTGTTTCGGCTGATCGTGGATACGTTGCGAGAGCAGGGAGCGCAGGTGGGCATCTGCGTGCAGCAGGAGCGAGGTGGCCTGCTGGAGTTCACTGTTGGTCCTGCGCAGGTCTCCGGCGGTCTTCTGCTGTTCAAACAGGGCCGTCTCACGCTGTTCCAGGGTGATGTGCAGTTGATCGATGAGGCGCAACGAGCGAATAGCATACCCCAGGAGGAATGGGTAGACAGCGGCCAGCACATAGAACATCTGGAGCGGCAAGAGCGGGCGCCCGCTCAGCAGGATGGGCAAGATGCCCAGGCAGAAACCAAGACCAACGCCGCCAATCCAGAGCGTGAGCAAATCGCCCAGGCGGCGACGCACCTGCTCAGGGAAGCGTCGACCGCTGATACGCACCAGCGAGGTAACGCCTATACCAAGACTGAGCACGCCCCCGAAGACGGCGTAGCCCAGCGCAAGCAGCACACTGGGCCGAGTTGGAACCGCGCCATAGAGCAAATAGGAGCTAAGTGCAAAAGCCATCAGGGCAACGAGCGGCAGATAGGGGAGACCATCCACTATGAAGCGGAAAGTACTCGGCGTGCTGAGCGCCTTTGGCCGGTACGTCAGGCTCAGGTGGATAAAGGCCGCGCCGAGCAAGGCAAACGCGGGTATCCAGAGGAACTGGACGACAGCATCGGTGGGATAGGCCTGCTGGACCGCGCCCCAATGGCTGTAGAGCAGAAAGAGGAGCGCCGGTGGCAAGAGCGTAATGGCCTCAACGGCCCCCACCCATTCGCGGGCAGTCAACAGCAAAATTATGCCCATCAGCAGCCAACTGCACCCGGCCAGCAACGCCAACCCGTAATTCTGCCACCACATCTCCCATGTGAAGAGGAGAGCGGGGCGCGAGATCACCTCTACCTGCCCACTATTCACGTGCTCAACAAAGTATGTCACGGAATCACCGGGCTGGACATGCTGGTAGGCATCCATCAACGCGCTGCCCCCGGTATAGGTTGCGATCCCGGTGGGAGCGTGTGGGTCTCTCACCTGAACTTTGACGATATAATCCTGATTTGTCAGAGAGCCAACGACGATGCCAAATTCGGGCAAAGATGGTGGCGTGGAGACGACGACAATGCGATTATTGCTGTCAATGGCCCAAAAAAAGCCGCCAAAAGTATGACCGACCTCGCTCAACAGGCGTATATGCCCGATGACACTGAGAATAAGCACGATCAGTGCCACCAGTACATAGAGCACTATGAGCCGGGGTCGGAGCCGCTGCCACCAGACACCAGTTGTATGTATAGATAAAGTTGACACACTTCAGTGTAGCACGCGGGTAATGCCTACGCAAGGCAGTTTTTCGCCGGGGCATCCTGGCCACCTTGTCAAAACCGATTACCCTGCGCTATACTCATGAGGGGATTTAGAAAGGCAGCGATCTACATGCAGAACAGGGATAACATCTCACTGGAGACTCAAGGGCCACAAGCCAACTGTGCGTTTTGCCGGCATACCGCTATTGCCTCTGTCCTCAAGGAGACGGCTGCATTCCTGCTTGCTGCCGACCACGCCCCGCTGGTGGAAGGGCATCTGCTGATTATCCCGAAGCAACACTACGCCTGCTATGGTGCGGTTCCAGCCGAACTCGACGCCGAATTTGATGCGCTCAAACGCGAGGTTGGGCAGTTCATGACCCACTTCTATGCGCCCCCGATTTTCTGGGAGCATGGCGTCTTCCGGCAGACTGTCTTTCATGCTCACCTTCACTGTATTCCCTTTGGGGCATCCTCATATGACCTGGCAACGGCCATGCACAGCGAGGTTGCGCACTCCCAGGAAGATATACGCAGATGGTACGCCACGCGCGGCCACTACTTCTACCTTGAGGATAGCCAGCATGCGCTACTCTTCGCCCCGGAGGCGGAGCGCTACGCGCGCATAGCGCGTGAGGTGTTATGGCAAAACGTGATCTCTCATCATCAAGGTCGCGCTGAGTGGCGCACTTCCCAGCAGCGCTATGATGAAGGGGCGCCACTGATCACGGCCATGACAGACAAGTGGCGCGTATTTCAAGAGCGAGGAGCCGATGATGATAATGACACCGCCCATTCGTGATGCGTCTATCAGGGCTGGCGACCTCACCTTTCACTACCTGCAATGGGGAGAACAGGGACCGCCCATCGTGTGCTTGCATGGCCTGACCGCCAATGCCTTCTGCTTCCAGGCGTTCGCCGATGAGCTGGCGCGCGACCATCGCGTCTTTGCCTTCGATCTGCGCGGCCGGGGCGATAGCGAGAAGCCTGAGCACGCGTATAGCATCCCCATGCATGCCGCCGACCTGGCGCACCTGCTCGATGCCTGGGGCCTGGAACGTCCTATTGTGCTTGGACACTCGCTCGGCGCGCTGGTGGCGCTCTATTTCGCGGCGCATTATCCTGATAAGTTGAGCAAGCTGGTGCTGATCGATGCCGGCGCGCCCCTGCCCTGGAACACGCCGGAGGAGCAGCCCCTGTGGCTCACGACCTCTGTGGCGCGCCTGGGCAACCCCGTGCCTTCGTTCGAAGAGTATATTCAGCGCTTAAAGATGGTCCCTTTCCTGGCGCGCTCCTGGAACACGTACCTTGATCTGTATTTCGAGCACGATGTCCACCATCTACCCGATGGCTCGGTCGTCTCCAAGGCCTATCGCGAGGGCATCCTCGAAGAAGGCTCCCACTTCGCGGAGGGCCAGCCAGAAGAGCAATGGGCGCGTGTGCAGGTGCCGACGCTCATCCTCAGGGCCGGCCAGGGGATGTTCGCAGACAACGATCAGTTGCTTCCGCTGGAAGGGGCAGCGGCGATGCAACGGTTCATCCAGCAGGCGCGCTACGTGAATTTCCCCACGCTGAACCACTACACCATCGTGTTCGGCGTTGAGGATGGCCCGGTACGCGAAATACGCGCGTTTGTAGACGCGTAACCGCACCCGGCAGATAGACCAATAACACATTTGTGAAAGGGTGAAACATAGATGGAGATTCGCAAAGTAGGCGTTGTCGGCGCAGGCTTGATGGGCAGCGGGATTGCCCAAACATGCGCGCAATCTGGCTACGAGACAGTTGTGCGCGAGATCAACCAGCCGCTTCTTGATAAAGGCATACACCGTATCCA
>JALYVR010000210.1 GCA_030853145.1 Chloroflexota bacterium
CCCCCCCCCCCCCAGTAGATACATATACATGCAAGAATAAAAGACAGTACGCCGGACCTCCCACCGTGAGGATGGAGAGGAAAGGCACATCTATACTGGCGTGCCACCAACCTCCCGCTATTTTGCCTGCGAAGCCTCTGCTCATACGTTTTTCAGATGTGTTCATCGCATTATACTCTCTTGAATCGCCTTCTCGTAGGAACTTCCCATTCCTCTCTAGATCTGAATGGATGCCCTTGAGCAGACCTACTTCCGGCGAACTCACCTGGGCTTTTTTGCTGCTCTCTTTTCGTCACGCAAACGTGAAGACAGCTTTACATTCTATTGACATAGAGAGAAACACTGAGACTCGAAGAAACTACACTTATAGCGTTCTGAGCACATTGGAGGAAACAGCCACATGGATACGCCACAAAAACTGAATCACTCCTCACCCATTGTCCAGCGGGTTTTTCGTTTCAGAGAACGTCTCTCCTGGCATGATACCACTACGGAAAAGGGGCCTCCCCTTTCTGCAACGCGTTCTGTTTCTGCTGATAACGCTTACACCAGGACCAGGTATCAATGGCAGATGTGGCAGAAATCTGATTTCTCAGCGTACACTGAGGATGGGCCTGAACATCGTTGTAAAGGCATGCGTCCGCCTCTGTCTCCAGGTCGAGAAGGAGACGCTATCGAGGTACAAGGTGTGCCTGTGCTTTCCCAGGGGATCTCTTCTTGAGACGAGGTTCACTGATGGAGACTCCCCCTCTCACTCTCAATAAAATACAGGCTCTTGTTTTGCAACCAACGCCGCTGTGCAATATTAACTGCCGCTATTGCTATTTACCTGATCGTACCGTAAACCGGGTGATGACATCGGCTGTGCTAACACGCGTTCTCGAAGCATTCTTCTCGTCCTCGTTGCTTGCTGAGAGGGTCGTGCTATTGTGGCATGCGGGCGAACCGCTGGTAGTCCCGCTGGCTTTCTACCACGAGACGCTTGCTCTTGTCGAGCACTTCAATACGCGAGGTGTGGCGGTGATTCCGACGCTGCAAACCAACGGCATGCGTTTGACGCAGCAATGGTGCGATTTTATCAAGCAGCACCACATTCGCGTTGGCGTGAGTCTGGATGGGCCACAACACATTCACGATCATAGTCGTGTGGATCGAGCTGGAAAGGGCACGTTTGTCCAGGCGATGCGTGGTATTGAGCTGTTGCAGCAGAATGGTATTGAGCCATCCATCATTATGGTGCTGACAAAATATGCGCTGGATTATCCTGATGAAATCTGGCACTTCTTTCGTAATCAGCATCTGACCAATCTGGCTTTTAATATTGAAGAAGTGAATGGAGCACATACCCATTCATCGCTGGATCATGAAAAAGGCATACAAGACAAGTACAAGCAATTCTTGAAGCGTATCCTGGAACTCAGAGACCAGTGTGAGCAACCTCCTTTTGTGCGGGAGATTGATACGTTTCTGGAGCGTATCTACCATCTCAGCGAGCCGGTTCGCTCCCAGGAGAATCGCGCTGGTGCGATTGTGAGCGTCGATGTGGCCGGGAATGTATCGACGTTTGCCTCTGAATTACTTACCATGACACATCCTCGCTATGGCGATTTTCTGCTCGGAAATATCTTCGCTGGAACGCTGGAAGAGATGCTCAGCAGTCCAAAATTGCAGGCCATCAACAGGGAGGTGCAGTGTGGAGTGATGCAATGTCAACAGAGCTGTGCCTATTTTGATTTTTGTGGGGGAGGCTCTCCGGCCAACAAGTTGAGCGAGCATGGAACCTTTGATGTGACAGAGACATTGTACTGCCAATTGAAGATCCAGGCTACCATGGATGCAGTGTTGGAGCATGTCGAGCGGCGTGACCCTGGTTTCAGGACGCAGGTGTAAGCACAGGCGCTAGGGAGATGGCTGAGTGTGGACTCTCTTAGCCAGGGCCTGGGCTTCTTCTGCGCGTCCCATCTTCTGAAGAAGGCTGGTCAGGCGCTCGACCAGCACGATGACATCAGGATGGCTGGGTCCAAGGGGATCTAAAACAAGTTCAAGGGCTTGCTGATACCACTCTGCTGCCTGTGCATCCTCGTCTCTGGCCAAGGAGAGGTCTCCGAGGCTTTTGAGGCTCATGGCCGTTTCGGGATGCGTTTTCCCCAGCCTCTCCTGACGGATGGCCAGGGCTTCTGTCAACATCTGTCCTGCACGCTCATAGTGCGCACGAGCAAGATAGACTTCGCCGAGCAGGTTGAGGACAGGGGCAGCCGTGGAAGAACGGGGTCCCTGTTTTGCTGTGATAGTGGTGAGAGCTTCTGACAGAAGCGCCTCTGCCTGTTGATCATTCCCCTGTGCCAGGTACAGCTCGCCCATATTGACAAGTATTGATGTTGTGCTGGGATGGTCTCTGCCTGATGCGTGCTCGCAGACCGTCAATGCCTGTTGATAGAGCGTTTGCGCTTGCTCATAACGACCTTGCTTGTAATACACTCTTGCCAGGTAGTTCCAACTCCCGGCAGTGCTGGGATGCTGGAGGCCAAACAATTGGCTTCTAATATCGAGTGCCTGTGTGAGCAACTGTTCCGCCTGCGTATATCGACCGAGTACGATACAAAGGACGGCAAAATTGTTATAGCAGGTTGCCACTCGCGGATGCTGAGGTCCGAGCGCCTGCTCATAGGCCACGATAGCCTGTTCGTAGAGAGGCTCTGCCTGGACATACTTACCAATAACGCGGTAGAAGCGGGCAACATTGCTGAAGCTCTCCGCCGTATCTGAGTGATGAGGACCACGCAGGCGCAAGCGGATATGAAGCGCCTGCTCATACAACGCTGCCGCCTGTTCGTAGCGGTCCTGTGCCTCGTAAATGCCTGCCATATTATTGAGACTACTTGCCGTATCTGGATGTTCGGGTCCAAAAATCTTTTGCCGAATGGCCAATGCTCGTTGATAATAGTCTTCGGCAAGAGGAAACTGACCTGCTATTTGAAAGTGCTCACCCACATCATTCAAGAGGCGTGCCATATCTGCCTGTTCAGATCCCCAGACGCGCTCAGCAATCGCCAATGCTCGCTCGTATACATCCAGGGCATCAGTCGCGAGGCCCTGGCTTTCGTAGATATTGCCCAGGCAATGAAGTAGAGAGGCAGTTTCTGAATGCTCTTCGCTATGGACCTGCTCAACAATTGCCAGCGCCTGCTCGCAGAGTTTGCGCGCCTCAGCGTAGCTGGCAAGGTCGTAAAGATAGCTAGCCGCCAGGTACAATAACTGCGCGGCCTCCGGGAAGGAGAGATGACCCTGCTGGATCAAATCGGCGGCCAGTAGTGCATGGGGAAGATATTGCTGGCACTGCGGCCAGTAGCGCATCTCTGATGCGGGGAAGACGCGGTACACGGCTTTGATCGCGCGTTCAGTCCAGAGTCGTTGGGCATCGGCTTTCATCTTATCTCGCAGCACTACTTGAACGAGACGATGGATGCTGAGAGTTCCGGTGTCGCTGTTGCGATGCAGCAGTGAAAGATCAATAAGCGTTTCGAGGGCATGATCGAACGCAAGCTCATTAGAAAGAAGGGCCTGGAGCGTAGGTCCGAGATCAGATACGTCGGCACTGAATAGTTCGAGTGGAATACCATCGGGATGCAAAAATGCGCAGAGCGAGAGGATTTCAAGCGATGCAGGATCGCGCTGCCCGGCCTGCTCAATGCAGAGGGCAAATGTGGCGGCAACTGAGGCCGGGTGACCGCTGGGGAATTTTCGCCTTTGTTTCAGGATCTGCGCCGCGTATTTTTTGTAGCGTTTGATATACTCAGCCGGACTGGCTGTTGTCTCCTCCATATAGGCCCCAGCCTGGTCAAGGGCCAGAGGGAGACCAGCCACAAGGTGGCTGATCGTATACGCAGATTCCACCGTTGAGGATGGCAGCGTATCCAGAGCGGCGTCCGGGGCAAGCAGTTTGGCACGGCGGAGCAGAAAAAGCGCGCCATTAGCGGGCGTCAACATCTCGACCCTGTGCAGGGTTGCGTACACTCCTGTCGCCTGCCTCCGCGTCGTGGCCAGAATAGCTCCTCGTCCCTGGGTGGGAAGGAGGTCAGCGAGTATTTCAAAGGTCTCAAGATTATCAATGATGATCAGCCAGCGCGATGTTTGCGACAGATAGCGCTTGAGCGCGGCGATCACGTTCTCCTGATCCGCGTCTTTCTGTTCAGGGAGATTGAGCAGGGTTGCCAGGCCGATGAAGCCGGCGCGAAGATCTTCGGCGCTATCGCCCTGTATCCAAAGGATCGCGTGATACTCGTCGCGATAGCGATAGGCATATTCAAGCGCGATCTGTGTTTTGCCGCACCCGCCTAGCCCGCTAAGTGCCAGAGTTTCTATGCCATTTTCTCGCTCGGAAGCCAATGTTTCATGCAGCGAGTGTAAAATATCATCGCGTCCCATAAAAAATGGGTTGTGTTGGTAGGGGACGTGCCAGGGGTGAGAGGCTGGATCTCTAGGAGATGATAGGACCTGGTCGCTGGACTTCGCGGTGAAATCGTCAATAGCTTCTTTGATGCCCGCGACGATTTCCGCGAGAGCACTATCCCTATTTTTGTTTTTTAGTTCGCTGACTGCCAGGTCTCCGTTTTTTGGCAAACGTCGTAGCTTTGTGAAAGGGAGATCGAGATGGGGATCATACAAGGCTATTGGGCGAAGGTAGATGGGGATGACGCGTGCCTCGCCTGCCTCGTGTTTTTTCATCGCGTGTGGCATCTGAACGTGATAGCAATAGTTTGAGGTCAGGTAATCGGGAGTAATAAAAAGCAGAATAATGTCGGCCTGATCGAGCCGCTCAGCCATGACTTTTTGCCAATCGTCTCCCGGCGCGATCTCTTGTCTGTGCCAATCGTCAATCAGTCTAAGCCTCTGGAGGACCGTTAACTGCTTATCCAGAGCATCGCGATATGCCCGATCTTCAGAGGCAAACGATAAAAAAAGATGGAAGGGCCGTGGAGGATTTTCTGCTGGCATCTCGATACACCCCCTTTAAGCGTATAGATGGTAATTTATGTCTGTGCATTCTATGCTTGTGTCATTGGTAAAATATAGTATACATCATCAAAAGAAAAAGTTTCAACTCGTGATTCGTCTTAAATTATCCTGACCTGCCCCTTTGTACAGTTGACAAGCATAGTAGCGGAGAGGATACTACATACTAACAGCGAACGCGCATTTTTTATCAAGGAACATCTACATGGCAATCGAAAAGAACTTTTTCCGGCAGGTGCTGGGACGCTTCGCGACTGGCGTGACAGTCGTCACCACCAGGGGGAGCGAAGGCGTGGCCGGGCTGACCGTCAACGCCTTCTGCTCGGTCTCGCTTGAGCCGCCACTGGTGCTGATATGCGTTGACGTGCAGAGCCTCACGCTGTCCGCAATCCGTGAGAGCGGGGCCTTCGCGGTGAACATCCTGAGCGATCAGCAGGAGGAACTTTCGCGCTGCTTCGCGATATCCTCTGATGAGCGCTATACAAACTTTTGTCATGCCGCCTATCACGTCGCGGCAACCGGCTCGCCCATCCTGGATGGCGTGCTGGCCTTTGTCGATGCGCGCATCGTCGCCGAGTATCCCGGCGGGGATCATGTGATCTTTATTGGGCAGGTGACGGCGATAGGCACAGGCAACCAGGTCATCTTCGCGGACGAAGCCGATCAGCTCCATGCGACCGTCGGCAAACAGAACGGCAACTCGGCAGAACACAGCCAGAGGCCACCCCTGGCCTACTATCTGGGACAGTATCGCCACCTCGCGCCTGGCTATCAGAAACCGAGCCTACCAGTAGCAATTCAGCAGGAAAAACCATCTGAATAACGAACAGACTAGCGGCCAACTAGCGCTGCTGGCCCAACAAAAAGAGGCTGACATTGCCTTATTGCAACAGCGCATCCTCGCCTGTCGCCTCTGCCAGGAACAGGGCTACATTCAGCAGGCGCAGCCGATTGTCAGCGGGCGCGCCAGTGATCGCGTGCTGGTGATCGGACAGGCGCCGGGGCATCGCTCGGTCACAAAGGGCGTGCCATTCAGCGGACCGGGCGGCGGCATCCTGCAGAAGTGGCTGGAGCAGGCAGGCTTCCCACCAGGTTCCCTCCACCAGCAGACCTATCTCAGTTCCTTGACTCGCTGCGATCCCGGACGTAACCCGAGCGGCAATGGTGACCGCCGTCCCTCCCCACAGGAGATAGCTCTGTGCCGGCCATACCTGGAGGCCGAGTTACGTATCGTGCGACCGAAGATCATCCTGCTGGTTGGTACGATGGCCATCGAAGCATTTTTCGGCAGGGTGCGCCTGGAGGATATCATTGGCGCCTACGAGGAGCGCGACAGGATGCTGCTGTTGCCCCTGCCGCATCCATCGGGAGTCAGTCGCTGGCTAAACGATCTGGCCCATCAAGAACTGCTCCAGCAGGCATTGAGGATACTGGCTGGCTGGCGCGTGGAATACGGCTTGTGAGAGCCGCATTGGGGAGACATCGATGAACGAGTATTTTCAGGTCAGTTCCAGCTACGATGCCCTGGCAGAAGAGTACATCGCGCATATCTATCACGAGTTGGAACACAAGCCACTGGACCGTGAGTGGCTGGCGCGGTTCGCCGCAACCATAGGAAACCCTGGCCCCATCTGCGACCTGGGCTGCGGACCTGGACATGTTGCTCGTTATCTCCACGAGCAGGGCGCGCAGGTGCTGGGTGTGGATCTTTCGCCGCGTATGATCGAGCTGGCGCGGCAACTCAATGACGGTATCGAGTTTTGTGTTGGGAACATGGCGGCTCTGGAGGTTGCCGGCGGGAGCTGGAGCGGCATTGCAGCGTTCTACTCGATCATTCACATTCCCCGTACCCAGATAGCCACCGTGCTGCGCGAGTTCTGGCGCGTGCTGCGACCGGGTGGAGAGGTGCTGCTGGCCTTTCATGTTGGAGAGGAGGTACGCCATTTCGACACGTTATGGGAGCAGCAGGTGTCTCTCGATTTCATTTTCTATCAGCGCGCGTGGATCGAGGAGCATCTGAGAGCAGCAGGCTTCGAGATCGTGGAGAGCATGGAACGAGACCCCTACGAGAGCGTTGAGGTGCCGACGCAGCGTGCCTATATTCGCGCACGCAAGCGAGATCGAGCCTCTTGATTTTTCTAGCGTCTCCACTTACTCTGCCAAACCTCCATCGACGGCCCTATGTGTAGTGGCGCCCCTCGCGGACGCCATGTCTCACTACGAATCGGATGTAGTCTCAGAAGCATTAATGGCCTGATCTGGCTCGGCCGCCAGTTTGTGCATGCGATATTCGTGAACGCCCTTCTTGAGGGTACCCAGCGCGAGGGTCGCACATGTCGGGCGCGTCATCACCAGTTCGCGACCAAGCTGCTCAATGAGGTCCTCAAAACTCAGGTGCTCGACCTCTTCGGCCGTCAGGCCCTGCGTCATCTCGGTGACATACGAGGCGGCGGCACGGCTAATCGTGCAGCCTTCGCCTTCCCAGTGAACATCCGCCAGCTTGCCATTCTCGCCGAAGCGCGCATACATGGTAATCACATCGGCGCAGCCAGGATTGCCACCATTCAGGCTCACATCGGCATGCTCCAACGGTCCCACATTGCGCGGGTTCTCGTAGTGATCCATTAAAAATTCCATAGCTTCTTGTCGATCCATACATTCATTCTCCTGAGAGGTTGAAAATTACATATGCGCGATGTGTCTGGGTCACAGGGGGAGACGTAGGGGCGCCGTTGACAAGCCCGCACGCCTACGCTCGATGACATCATGAT
>JALYVR010000211.1:0-2367 GCA_030853145.1 Chloroflexota bacterium
CGCCAGACGCGATCATGATACCATTGGGTCCGCGCGGGCTTGTAAACGGCGCCCCTACGTCTCCTGCATCCTTATTGAACTTTCGAGGTCTCCCAGGATGCTTCGCTGTTGGCGAACATACTGACGATGGCCGCGACGACCAGGTAGCAGAAGGTCAGGCCGCCGATGATGTAGAGCCAGCGATCGTTGCTGATCAGGGCGGTCCACGAGTAGAACAGCGTGCCAAGGATAGCGAAGAAGCTGGAGGTCGATCCCAGGATGATGCTGGCCCACAGGACTGGCCGGGGGAAGACCAGGTGGAAGCGCAGAGCCTGGCGTTTGCTGCTAAGGAACTTCGCCAGATTGATGAAGAGGAAGCCAGCAGAGAAGGCCCACACCAGGGTCGAGGAGGCCAGCAGCACATTGTAGATCTCCGTGGAGAGGTTCGCCGGGCTGGTGATCTGGATGGCATAGGGGGCCACGAAGAAGACCATGGCGGTGATGATGATGGCTACGATGGCCTGAAACTTGATGGCGTTGCTGGGCACGCGATGCCTGTTGAGCCTGGCGATCTTCATCGGGAGGCGCTGATCAATGCCAGCGACCAGTAGCAGGCGGGAGTAGGTGTAGTTGTAGACGACCATCGCCATCACGAAGAAGCTCATGATGAGCATGGCGGCGATATTGCCCATGAACTTGCCCAGGGCCAGGTCTACCGTGGTGACCAGCGCGAAGGGGTTGGCCCCGTTGACGGGCCCCTGCACAACCAGCACGGCAAAGGTGGCGACGCAGTAGCCGATCAAGACCAGCAGCGTACCCCAGAGCAGGTGGCGTGTGATGACGTTGCGCCTGGCAACCTCGCCGCCCAGGTTTAGTGGCACCTCGCTACCAAGGTAGGCCAGGGTGATCAGGCCGAACAGGTACAGGTTGCCCGTATTCTTGTTCCAGCTAATGTTCCAGTCGCTGAAATGGCTGAAACTGGTAGCCGAGGGATGGCCCTTCGCCAGCCAGGTAATGCCGGCTACCGCCAGCAGAATCACCGCCAGGAAGGTGAAGCCCATCACCGCGTTAACGGTCTTCTGTACCATACGATAGCGTTGCGTCGCCAGTATGCTCGTGACTGCGATAAGCAGGATAATCAGAGCGCCTTGCTGCCACGGTTCGATCAGCCAGTGGCCGTTGAGGCCCTGGACGTAGCTCACGATCACATCACCGGCGCTAATGATAACCAGCACGCCAGGGAACCAGGCGCAGAAGGCGGCGAAGAAGCTCCAGTAGCCGCCGAGCGCTTTATGCGTCCAGTTGTAGAGTGAGCCTTCGTAGGGGAACATTGCGCCCAGTTGGGCCGTGGCGATCACGCAGGGAATGAAGAACGTGATGGCGCCAATGGTCCAGTAGGTAAAGCTGGCGGCTCCCCCGGCGACCGCCGTCGTGGCATTGGTGATGAAGAAGATAATCATCAGGAAGGTGGTCGTCATATCTAACGTACCCAGCAGCGGAGGCATGGCCCTGGGGACGTATTCCTCCGAGACCAGCGGGGATGGCATTCCGCCGACTTTCCGGCTCGCGACGCTGGCTGTGTCCTTGTTCAGCACAGGTGTTCCTGGCACGCTACGAGTCATGGGCTTTTTCTCTTGCGTGAGCATAGCTTCTTCCTTACTCCCCTCTCGTTCGCGTAGGGGCCATGGCTTCGGTTCCCCCTTGGTTCCCCCGGCCCGCCGACACTGTCTCGCCCGACTTGGGGACCACGCGAATGAGCGTCAATGTGAGCCTGAACTACAGAATCATCCTACAATTGCGTATATCATGGAGTGATCCATCATGTGGGGATGCGATACATGCAGCCATTCTGGAAAGTGTCTGGCAACCATTTATGGTTGCCAGTACATCATGTCTACGGATGTCCTTTACAGGTGTCCGCACAGATGATATTACTCAAGGCCCAGTTTGTTCCAAGTATGCATATAGTTGTTTCAATCGGCTTGTGAACTGGCTTGAGGGTATAGGGATCGTGAGCAAGGGGTAGCCGAAAAGTACTCATGGCATGAGGCATCTGGGCATCAAATGCAGGAAAGGGTTTGTAATTTTCTCGTGTTATATATAATGTGTTGCCATATTATAGTTAGAGGAGCGAAGATACTGATGATGATTTCCCATCTTGACCCGCAGGCTATCCTGCAAGCGCTTGGAGTGACCGATGCAACAGCGATTACCCCGGTTCATGGGGGGTCGGATACAGCAGTCTGGCGGATCGAGTGGGGCGGGGAGAGCTTTGCCCTGCGTGTCTTCCGCGAGGGAGAGCACGACGATTGCGAGCGAGAGAAGCAGGTGATGCAGGCTGCACTGGATGCAGGTCTCCCTGTTCCCCAGGTCCATAGAGAAGGGTGC
>JALYVR010000211.1:2377-7781 GCA_030853145.1 Chloroflexota bacterium
GTGCTGGCGTGATCATCCGGTATTGCTCTTATCCTGGCTCCCTGGCCGGCCTGTGGCCGATGAACTGCGGGCGCGACCGTGGCGTGCCTGGTCGTTGGGAGTCCTGTTTGGGCGTATGCACGCGGCTATTCATGCCATCTCGGCTCCTGCCATTCTACTTGAGCACCCTGATGCCTGGATCGACTGGAAAGTTCCCGCTGAGCCAGCGTTACATCAGCGCCTGCGAAGCATTGAGCATCGCGCTGATCTCTTGCTGCATCTGGATTATCGCCCTTTCAATGTTGTAACGGATGGTAGGAGCATCACGGGTGTTCTCGATTGGACCAATGCCAGAGCCGGAGACCCGCGCGCCGACGCCGCCCGCACGTTTTCCATTCTGCGCATCGATTACGTAGGAAGACCAAATATCCTGGAACGTGCTGTACGAAGAATATTTGAGCAGGGATGGCGTACAGGCTACCAGCAGAAGAGGGGACCGCTGCGTAATATGAGCCTCTTCTATGCCTGGGCAGGTACGGTGATGGAGAGTGATCTCGCGGGTAAGCGGGAGCCAGAGGACCTGGCTCGTATTCATCGCTGGACGCTGAGATACAAACAACAGGCGGGGTGCATTTGACATGCACAACTATCTGCAGATAATGGGGAAACAGCAGAGTCGATAGAGAGCTTATTCAGTTCGAGTTGCTATTCATCTCTTCGAACGATGTAAACTTTGCCGTGATGCCTTGTTGCAGGAAGAGGCGCAGTCCGCCCAGCCCGCTCTGGAACGTGGCATCCGTTACCGTGACCATCCAGTTTTGCGGCTCGCGGACGCCGGCAGGCCAGACCCTGGCGGCGAGCGTTGTGCCGTTCACGCGGAAACGCAGGGTGTAGGCGCTGCCGGGCCTGGCCGTGAATGGGACGGCGCCCAGCCGCGTCATCATGCCGGCCTCGCTCTTCAGGATAATCAGGCGCGTACCATCGATGTAGGCCTTGTACCAGTTGCGCGTATCCATCCAGCGCAGCACGGCCCCGATGTTCGATTGATTGAACTGGCTGATGGAGCCGGTGAAGATGATCTCGCCGTCGGTGATCTGCGGACCCAGTGTGGCGTTGAAGGGACCTGTGCCATGGCTGACCTGGCCGGTCTTGCCGGTGATCGCGAAGGCATTTTTGGTCATGGCATCGCCGCCCCAGGGGTGACCATCCGAGGAGGTGCCCCAGAAGAGCTGGTCGCCGCGCTGGAAGGTGTCCTGTGACAGTATATTCGTGGTTGGCGCTATCGTTATGGGAGTTGTCCCCACCTGTACTGGCGTGACTCCGTTCTGGCCTTTCAGCGCCGGAATCACTGGTTGCCTGACGGTATTACGCGAGTTCATGGGCATACCTGGCAGGGCGAGTGCCGACTCAATGAAGGGCAGCAGCAGTGCCGCCAGGATACTACCGATCAATAGCAGCCCAAAAAGTATGAGTCCTTTGCGCTGCCATAAAGGTCTTGACTGGTGTCCGTTGTATTGGCCGTTGCCGCCTCCTCCATGTCCGTTGCCGCCATGCCCTTTGTCGGTTGGCTTGTTTCCAGCGTAGGTATCGTCATTGTAGAACTCATCCCAGTCAGGTACCCACGGGTCTCCATGTAGCTGAGCGCCGCCATGTGCATGATCGCGGTGCGCACGGTTGTACCGCGCAGGGTTGCCAGGTACATGGCTGTCATAGCCCTGGTGGTTATTTGCTTTATCATATCTGTAATCTCTCTGTATGTTAGTCATAATGTCTCTGATACATGCTCATATACACGTCTTCTACGGGGCCAATCCTTTCCTGTAGGGGCGCCATTGATGGCATATGGTTCTCATCGATCCTTTCCCAATGGAGTTCGCCTGTGGTTTGTTGTGGTTGCTGCCTGGTTCCCTGTAAGGGTTTATACCGAATCGCGCGCAGTAATCCAATTATGGCTACCGATAGTACCACGAACACAAGCAAGAAGCGCCCGGATGCCACCAGCACCGCATCGACGCTCCACCGGTCAACCAGCCAGCCGACAAGCGGGGCGCCGAGCGCGGTCAGGATGGCTTCGCCGGTGAAGAAGATGCGGTTGACGTACTCCTCCTGCGCGCGCTCGTAGGCGAGCTGGCCCTTGCCGATCTGCGGATTGGTGCCCTGTCTGAGCAGCAGGTGCCGCTGTGAAAAGATCACCGTACCCAGGCTAGGACGCAGCCGGGGTAGGAGGATGCCCCAGACGGTGCCCGCGCATGTATACAGCGCTATGCTCAGCGCCAACCACCAGGGCGTCTGCAGGAAGGGCAGGCCCAGCGTGAGCAGCGCGCAGGCCATCAGCACGAGCATCAGGAATGTCGTGGCCCAGGCGTGCAGCCGCCACTCCTGGGGTATGAGCCGTCCCTGTGGACCCAGGGCGCCCCGGAAGAAGAAAAAACAGCTCAGGCCCAGGCAGAGCGCGCTGGCCTGGCCCGCGATCAGCCAGCCAAGCGTCCAGATATGTCCACTTGCCAGCAGGTTGCCCGCGAAGGGGGTGGGCAGAGCGCTCCACACGCTGCCCAGGATGATTGAGATGGCGCTGGCCAGTAGGATCAGTGAGAGTCGACCGCGCCGCGCCAGATAGGCCCACCACCAGCGGCGGAACAGCTTACCCCGGTTCAATTGCAGCCGCCAGCGGTCCGCGCCTTCGTTTGTATCGTACCAATTGTCGATCATCCGGCCCGGCGCCGGCAACGGGGCCTGCGACTGCGGCCAGAGGTCGAGTAAGAGCAGTGGGATCAGGCAGGCGATCTCCAGCGCGCTTGAGAAGCTGGGGAACAGCCAGACCGCGCCGAGACCTACCAGCGTAGCCAGCGCGCCCTTCGCCAGGGCTGTGCGCTCTCCCACGGGCGGCCAGGGCCGTCTCTGTAACAGCCAGGCCGTACTTAGCAGGCCCATCAAGAAGGCGATGAGCGCGAACTCGCCTGTGCTGAGCACGATATTGGCTGGCAGGAAGCGCGGCGTCATAGGCACACACAGCCAGAGTAGCGCGCAGGCCAGGAAACCGCATCCCCAGAGACGCACTGCCGTATGGCGGCGCGAACTCAAGAGGGTGGCGCTGAACACCGAGCCAACGAGCCAGGCGCTGGCGATACAGGCGGCCCACAAGGCCAGGTGTCCCTGGTGCCAGTCCTGGGCGATCAGCCGCATCTGCGCTATGCTGATGCCGACACCTGCCACGAGCCAGCAACTATTGAGCAGGCGCGTGCCAACAACGGCATCTACCCTCTGGTGAGTGTGCTGGCTATAACCCATAATCGTTGCTCTCCATTATGCGCGATGCCTATTAACGGTTACGCGCAATACATTGCGGCGGACGCGATAAATCGGGTCCCTACGTAGGATGGCGGTGTTCTCCATTCATCCCCAGTAGGGTGGCGGTGTTCTCTCATTCAGCCCCAGACGGCCTGGCCTTGTTCAAAGGCTACGTTGTGATCCATTAACTGGTTAGGCTCTGTGATGGGGCCGCGCGCGTTGGCTGATGCGCGCGGCTCTGGTTGGGTGAAGACCTTCTCTATCCTGGCGGCTGGATTAGTCGGCATGGGACGGTGCGTCAGGGTGGCGTCGCACTGCCGCAGCCAGTCGCGCACTTCGGGCAGGTACGAGTCGAGCGTGTTCAGGTCGAGCGCGGCATAGGTGTAGCAGGCATCGACGTGCGAGGAGAAGAGGCTGAGTGCCCAGCCCAGGTACACAATCCACTCAGGGTGGAACTGCACCGCCACCCAGAAGCGGCGCGGGTCCAGGTCCTCAATGGCCTCGATCACGCCGTCGGGAGCCGTCGCGCCGATGCCCATGCCGGGCGCCAGGTAGCCGATGATTTCCCCGTCAGGCGTCACGTAGCCCACGATCTGGTGATGCATGGAGAGAACCGCTTCGATGTACTGGCGATAGGGGATACGCTCGTCCCGCCCGCGCACGAGTCTGGCGAGCCTGCTCTTAGGATGAATGGCGATGGGATGCTCGACCCAGTTGTCGGCGCTGATGCGACCGCGCGCGCGATGGGGGACCAGCGGGGGCATGTTCTTCGGCCATTGCGAGCGGATATCCTGAAACAGGCCGCCGCCGCGCACCGCGTTCATCACCTGCATGCCGCGACAGATGCCCAGCGTGGGGATGCACAGAAGCCAGGCCAGCAGCGCGAAGTAGCGCTCCCAGATATCGCGCCATAGCTCAGGGGTATCCGTCTGGGGGTGCAGGGCGTGCCCATAGAGGCACGAGTACAGGTCGCCGCCGCCGGTGAGCACCAGGCCATCCAGGTTGCGCACAAGGGGCCAGACGACGCGGAAGATCTCCTCGAAGGCGTCATCGTCGGTCAGGATGTCAAGCGGGTCGTATCCCTGCATTAGCGGGAGCGTGGGAATGATGATGGGATCGCCCCCGGCCTCGAATACGGCGTTCACCGTTGCCGCGTCGCCCGCGTATACCGGCCAGCCCCCATCGCGCATGCAGCCGCTTGAAGAGAGCAGCCCGATGCGCGGCCGGTAATACGTTGGCAACTGGCCCGGCTGCTGTGATGTGACCAGCGAGGCCAGGCTGGATGGCAGAGACAGGCCATCGAAGTCTCCCGTGCGACGAAAGTGCGCGGACCCCGCTGGCGGCATACCATGCAGGTAGCCTCTTGATGATGCATTGTACTGGTACGTGTCTCTCATAATCCCTTCCCTCTCTAGGAGCACTCTTCCAACCTGCACCCTTCGTTGGGCAGCATGGGCGAGGCAAGCCATAGCCCCTACGCGGATCTGACGTATTTCGTGTAGGGGCGCCGCTGGGCTGCGCCCCTACACGAAATATGCGGATCTTACGAAGCGACCGCCACATTCATCGTTGCCAGGCGTGCCACCGCGAAGTGGATCTGGGTGACGCCATCCTGGATCTCGCCAGTTGTCGGGTCGAACTGACCCATGAAGGCGTCCTGCGAGTTCTTCACCATGTTGTCCAGCAGCGTGAGTGCTGGCGATTGCAGCAGTTGCGCGTCGCTGAATGTGACCAGTTGCCGGGCGTCTGCGTGTACCTGCTCTAAGAGCGCCTGCACCTTGTTGATGGCCGTATTGATCTGGTTCGCCAGCGTGTGCTGCTCGGCGGACGAGCCTGGCGATTGCACGATGCCTTGCAGGTGAACGCCAACGTGATACAGCAGTCCGGGCGGCTCCTGGTTCGCGTTCATTTCGAGCAGGCCGTCACGGGCGATTTGCGGGTCCGTCAGCACCGGGGTGCCGGGCGGGACATCATTCTGCACAAAGTTGAGTCCATCGAGATAGTCAAGAATGCGTATCATGTAGCGATGCATCAGCCCTGCGCTGTGCTGTGACCAGTCATCCCTGGCGCCGCCGGCCCACTCCAGGATCTTCTGGGTGTTTCTAAAGAGCCAGATATCCAGGCCGCCCGGCAGACC
>JALYVR010000212.1 GCA_030853145.1 Chloroflexota bacterium
GACGCCTGGCTGATCGCGCAGCCGCGCCCCTTAAAGCGCACCTCCTTCACCCGGTCACCCACCACCAGCAGGTCCATGCTCAATTGATCCCCACACAGCGGGTTGGAGTCCTCGCCATGGATGGTGGGCTTCTCCAGCTCCCCATAGTTGCGCGGATCACGATAATGATCCAGGATATACTCTCGATAATCCATTGACATATGTTTGTCCTCACCGCATTGTAGAGCGTTCTATAATCGAAAAATTTGCAGGGCTTTGTGCAGGCCCTGTACCAGCACATCAATCTCTTCGCGCATGGTATAGACATAGAAGCTCGCGCGCGCGGTCGCGCCCAGGTTAAAGCGCTCCATCAGAGGCTGCGCGCAATGGTGTCCAGCGCGAATGGCAACACCAGCCTCCTGGTCGAGAATCGAAGCCAGGTCATGTGGGTGAACATCCCCCAATGTAAAGGATATCACGCCGCCGCGCCGGGCGGCATCCGGCCCGTAGATCGTCAGGCCTGGCACGGCGCGCAGTTGTTCCAGCGCGTAGGCGGTGATCTCCTGCTCGTGTCGCAAGACGTTCTCCATGCCCAGCGCGTTCAGATAATCAACCGCTGCCCCCAGCCCGATGGCCTCAGCAATCGCAGGGGTACCGGCCTCGAATTTCCAGGGCAGGTCGTTCCAGGTAGACTCACGCAGGCTAACGCGGCGAATCATATCGCCGCCGCCCATGAAGGGCGGCATGGCCTCCAGCAGATCACGCTTGCCATACAACACGCCAATCCCTGTTGGACCCAGCATCTTATGCGCGCTGAAACACAGGAAATCTGCGTCGAGCGCCTGCACATCCACCGGCAGATGCGGCACGCTCTGCGCTGCATCGATCAGGGCGATGGCCCCGGCGGCATGCGCCTGCGCGATCATCTGTTGCGTGGGATTGATTGTTCCCAGCACATTCGACATGTGCGTGAAGGCCACCAGCTTTGGCTGCTGCCGCAAGAGTTGCTTGTAGACATCCAGGCGCAGCAGGCCTTCGTCGGTCACTGGCACAAATTCCAGGCGCGCGCCCGTGCGCTGGGCCAGCAACTGCCAGGGGACCAGGTTGCTGTGATGTTCCATCTCGGTCAGGACGATCAGATCGCCCGCGTGGATATTCTCGCCGCCCCAGCTATAGGCCACGAGGTTGATGCTCTCGGTCGTATTGCGGGTAAAGATAATCTGCTTACCCTGGCGCGCATTGAGAAAGCGCGCCATCTTCACGCGCGCCTTCTCCATTGCCGCCGTCGCCTCCTCGCTGATCTCGTAGACCCCGCGATGGACGTTGGCGTTGTAGTTCTCATAGTACACGCTCATCGCATCGATGACAGAGCGGGGCTTCTGCGAACTCGCGGTACTGTCAAGGTAGACCAGCGGCTTGCCGTGTACCAGGCGCGCCAGAATTGGGAAATCTTTGCGAATATCGGCGACGGCGCGCAGGCCGCTGCGCGCCTCAACAACCTCTTGCATATGCATACCTGATTTCTTATGTGAGGGCGCCTACCGGAGGTTAGCAGGTATCCTCGGAGTTAGCAGGGCACCCGCCAGGGACGCCCCTCCATGTCCTATACCTCGCTCAGCCTGATTTCTTCCTCTTCGGGCGCACTATTGAAGCTCACTGCGTGCTCGTCGACGCCCTCGATCTCCCAACGCTCCTGGGCATCGACCCAGGTGTCGGCCTCGGTCTCGTAGGCTCCGCGCATGCGGCGCACGATGCTGCGGCGCAGGCGGGCGCGCAGGTTCTCCAGCGGGATGCGCTGCAGCACAGGCTCAAAGAAGCCCTGCACGATAATGCGTTCCGCCTCGTCTTTGGCGATGCCGCGCACCATCAGATAGAAGAGCTGCTCTTCGTCAATCTGCCCGGTGGTGGCGCCGTGGCTGGCGCTTACTTCGTTGGCGCCGATCTCCAGGCCAGGGATGGCCTCGGCACGACACTTCTTGCTGAGCAACAAGGTGTGATCGGATAGGAACGACGCCGTCTGCTGCGCATGCGGCTGCACGCGGATCATCCCATTGAACTCCACACGTGACTCGTCGGTAAGCGCGCCCTTCACCAGCGTCTCGGCGTTGGTCGAGAGGCCCACATGGTTCGCCAGGGTGTTAATGGCGAAGCGCTGGTCGTGGTCCGTGAAGAAGACGCCTACCAGTTCGGCAGTACTGCCATTGCCCACCAGATTTGAACCCACATCGGCGAAGGTCAGCTTGCTGCCAAGGTCGGCCATCACCCAGGTGATGCTGCCATCTTTCTCGTTGATGGCATTCCGGTTGGTGATGTTCCACACGTTCAGGCCAAAATCCTGGATCGTGCTGAACTCCACACGGGCGGCGTTCTTTACAAAGACCTCCACGACACCATTCAAGAGCGAGGGTGCAACGCCGTCGAAAGCTGAGTTATACTCCTCGACATAGCGCACACTGCTCAGTTCATCCGCGATAATCAACGTGTGCGCGAAGACAGCGGTAGCGGGGGCATCGATCCAGATCTGAGCCAACAACGGGGCCTCGATCTCCACGCCTTTAGGGATATAGAGGAAGATGCCACCGCTCCAGAAGGCGGCATGCAGGGCCGTGTACTTGCTGCTCTCGACCGGCACGCACTGCGTCATGAAGTAGCGCTGCACCAGGTCAGAATGCTCGCGCACAGCGGTATGCAGATCGGTCAGGATCACGCCCTTGCTCTTCAATTCCGCGTCAAGTTCGGTACGCGCGACCGCGGAGTTGCGCTGTACAATCAGCCCCGAGCGCGTATCAACAGCGGCATCGTGCAGCGATTGCTCAACGACGGTCGGCAATGGGCCATCGGTGTTCGTCTGAACGTAGGGATTGAGTTCCTGGAATTTGAAGCGCGAGAGTGTTTGCAGGGTGCCCAGGTCGCCGCGTCGGCCGAGTGGGTTCGGCGTCTTCTCGTAGATCTCCCAGGCTTGCAGGCGCTTCTGCAACATCCATTCAGGCTCCCCC
This sequence comes from Chloroflexota bacterium, assembly GCA_030853145.1. GTDB lineage: Bacteria > Chloroflexota > Ktedonobacteria > Ktedonobacterales > Ktedonobacteraceae > JALYTT01. Next base: position 2,976 of record JALYVR010000212.1, read on the forward strand.
TGCTGACGCGAGAGTTCGATCACCACGTCACGCGAGAAGCCCAGCGCCAGTGTGTTAGCCATTGACGCCCACCTCGTTCCCTTCAACGACAGGGCGCAGCCACTCGTAGCCCTTGTCCTCCAGCTCGAAGGCCAGTTCTTTGCCGCCCGACTTGACAATCCGCCCGTCGAACATTACATGCACGTAGTCGGGAACGATATAGTTCAGCATACGCTGGTAGTGAGTAATAAGCAGGATACCCAGGTTGGGACCGCGCAGCGCGCTCACGCTATCCGAAACGATCTTCAAGGCGTCAATGTCCAGGCCGGAGTCCGTCTCGTCCATCAAGGCAATCTCTGGCTCAAGCAGGGCCATTTGCAAAATCTCCGCGCGCTTCTTTTCGCCGCCGGAGAAACCATCGTTGATGGCGCGATTGATGAAGCTGTTATCCACCCGCAGCAGGCGCATCTTCTCTTGCAGCAGCGTGCGGAACTCGCGGGGCGGGATAGTATTGCGCTTCACAGCCTTGCCGGTAGGATTATCGCCCTCTGCCAGCGGCTTGTTGCCTTCGCGCACGGCTTCGAGCGAGCGACGCAGGAAGTTGGCCACGCTGACGCCGGGGATGGACATCGGATACTGGAAGGCCAGGAAGAGGCGCATACGCGCGCGCCGGTCAGGGGAAAATTCGAGGATATTCTCGCCCTTGAACCAGACCTCGCCATCGGTGACCTCGTACTTGGGGTTACCCATCACAACGTTCGCCAGCGTGCTTTTGCCAGAGCCATTGGGTCCCATCAACGCATGCACTTCACCCTGCCTCACGGTCAAGTTTACACCACGCAGAATCGGCTTGCCTTCAATGTTGGCATGAAGATTTTTAATCACAAGTTCTGATGCCATTAGTAAAACGTCCTCCTTACAATGACGTGACGCCTGGCGCCACGCGAATATCTGAAATGGCGATGAAATGCACGGGAGCGTCTCCCTGATCGGGAGCGCCCAACAGGTCAGCCAGGGTCATCGTATCGAGCGTCTGAGCCACAGCATCGCGCACTTTGGCCCAGAGATACTTGGTCTTGCATGAATCGAGAAAACCGCAGATCTGTGTCATCTCACCCTCAGTCGCGCAGATCATGGGTGCAATCGGTCCTTCCAGGACGCGCACGATCTCACCCATGGGGATCTCTTCCGGGCGGCGGCCCAAACGATAGCCGCCATGCGCGCCGCGTGTGCTCAACACAAGAGGCGGATCAGCCTCGCGCAGTAGTTTCATTAACTGCTCCAGGTACGCCAGCGGCAATTGCTCCGCCTGCGAAATATCGGTCAGCGAGCGCGGGCGACCGCCATAGTGACGAGCAAGGTCAACCATGATGCGCACACCATACTCGCCTTTTGTGGATACCCTCAACATCATGGCTAGCTCCTTTCTCGTCCTCACAAGACGATCTATGTTTATTTCATGAATGTTGTGCCAGGCTTCTATTGTTAATCCGACTTATCTACTAGGATATATCTTAACACTTTTGTATGGCAAGCGTCAACTCAAGTTTTTTCGTCCCACCACAATCTGTCGTGTGCCCTTGCCGAAGGGTTTCCAATCGTAGCTCCCGTAGATGGCCTCGACGCTGAAGCCGCTTGCCAGGAAGAGCAATTGGAGTTCGCGAGGGAAGAAGAGGTGCATGTCGAGCCTGGTCAGGTAGCGTTCGTGCTCGCCGGTGGCAAAAAACTTCTCGTGCGTCCAGACGATATGCTGCAACTGCTTGTAGGTATCATAGATGCGGCTGCTGTAGAGCAGCATGGTAAACTCGTCGTTCGGCTCCTCGATCTCATCTTCCAGGTAGACATGCGAGGGGCGGTTGAGGGCATCGCTCAGGTAGTCGATATCGGGCAGCGCAACATCGACCACGAAGCGGCCGCCGGGAGCGAGGTGCTCATAGGTGGTCTTGAAGGTGTCGAGCTGCTGCTCGATCTCATAGAGGTGAGAGGCGGAGTTAAAGGGCAGGAGAATCAAGTCAAACTGGCCTTTGTGCTCAAGCTCGTAGGCGCTCATATCACCTTCATACAGCGTCACGCGCTGCTGGATGGCCTCTGGCTCCTGTGCCAGCTTGCGCCGGTAGGCCGCCAGCATGCCCGCCGCGATATCCAGGCCTTCAAGCTGAAAACTGCCCGGCATGTGCAGCAGTTCAAGCCCAATACGCCCGCTACCACACGCCAGTTCAAGCACGCGCTGCGGCATATAGCGCGTCACCAGCTCGCACCAGAAGGGCACATCTTGCTCCGTCTGGCTGCGATATTCAAGATCGTAGTCGTTCACGCGTTCGTAGTATTCACCCATGTTGTGGGGCATGTTCGTAACCTCGCATAAAGAAGTTGGAAGAAAGCTATAGCAAAGGACCAGGTGGCTATGCCGGGTCGGGGCTGGAGGAAGTATACCTGGGGAGAACGAAAAGGTCAATTGATAATGCCCGCCGACACTACCTCGCCGCTACGGGTTATAATAGATCTATGTTTGAACAACTGAACGCTGCATCGCTGGCGCAAGAGGCGGCAAACGGCGCCGCTTCTCGTAATACGCTGCGCTATATTATTCTGGGCCTGCTGGGAACGCACCCCCTGAGCGGCTATGACATTAAGCAGGCGTTCGATCGCGCCATCGCCAGTTATTGGAACGCGGGCAACAGCCAGATCTATACCACGCTGAAAAATCTGAGCCAGGCGGGTCTGGTCGAGGCCGAGGTGATCGTGCAGCAGGGCCGTCCCAATCGCAAGGTGTATCGGCTGACGGCGGCCGGGCAGGTGGAGCTGGACCACTGGCTGCAAGAAGATGTGCCGGAACGCTTCACGAAGGACGATTTTCTGACCAAACTTTTTTTCTGCGGCGAAACGACCGATGATATAGCTCTCAAGCACCTGCTTGAACATCGCGCCAGCCTGCTGGAGCAGCTTGAGCAGATGGAATGGGCACGCCAGCAATACGCCACACGTCCGACACGTCGCCCGCGCCTGCTCGAATACCAAATGCTGGTACGCGACTACAAGGAAGCCACCCTGCGCGCCGGGTTGGAAGTGACCGAGCGCGCTATCGCACGTTTAGTAGGGCGAGAGAAATCCTGATCACCACCCCTGCTGCCGGTAGATTCTCAGCGTCTGCTGGTCGCCTGGCACATAGCTGACCATCGAGTAGCCACTGCTGCCTGTGAAGACGGTCGTGGCGGTGCGCAGCGCGAGGCGGCCAAGTTCGTGGTGCTGCACATGGAAGACAAACGAGGGCGATGGCCGTCCCCTGGGATAGGTGGCCGAGGCGATGCGACGAAACTCCGCGATCTCGCGCAGGCGCTTCCAGAGAGCCTTGTACTCCGGCAGATGCGTGATGGTGTTGCTGTTGTACTGGAAATCGCTCACCAGCCGCCGCGCCAGGCTCTCCCAGCCATGGAAGCGCCGCCGCATCCGGGGGTCGAAGACCAACTCCAGCAGGTGCCATCTCTCACTTATGGCAAACTCGTGCTCCACTTCGAACAGCTTGAGCGCCGCGCTGTTCCACGAGTGTAGGTACCAGAGCCGGTCAAGCGAGTGCGCCGGGTAAGAGGTGCTCTGGACAAGCAGGCTTGCCAACTCGCCGAGATCGAGCAGCGTACTGTCAAGCGGGTCATTGTCGATAGGCTGGCTCGTCAGGTCGGTGTAGGCGTTGTAGAATCGCTGCCGCTCCTCGCCGTGCAGTTCCAGCGCGCGCGCGATGCTCTGCGCGACATGCTGCGAGGGGTGTGTGCGCATGCCCGCCTCCAGGTGATAGATATAGGTGCGCGAGAGCCGGCTGGCCTGCGCGAGTTGACCCTGCGACATGCCCCGCTGCTGGCGAAAATGCGCTATGAGTTGTGGAAAACTGGTTCCGCTGTTGCTTATGACCATGATATGCTCCCCGCTGCTCTTCTTGTTAGCTGCCTCTTCATTATGCACTAAATTTTGTTAGCTGGCAACGTGTTCTTATCTCCAATCGCAACATATAATTAGAAGGAATGGGGAGTGTCTGTGTTCGTAGAAGGTAGCTTTTTAGCTACTCTGGGCATCATTGCAGATGTCTTCTAGTGAGGAGTTATGACACAATGTCCGATCCATCGGTAATCCACGACTCTCAAGCGGACGAGAAACCCTCTACTGGCTCTACCTCGATAGCGGGTGACCTGCTGGCGGCGCGTCCCTGGATAGCCCATTACGAGCAGGGCGTTCCGGCCGAGCTGGTCATTCCAGACCAACCTTTAACCTGGCTACTCGATCAAACTGTTGCCAGCTATCCCAAGCAGACAGCGTTCATCTACTACGGTACAAAGCTGACGTACGCGCGCTTCTCGACCCTGGCGTATCGCTTCGCCGCCGAGCTACAGCGCCTCGGCGTGCGTAAGGGCGACCGGGTGGCGGTTGCGTTGCCCAATATTCCCCAATACGCTGTAGCTTTTTATGGCGCGTTGCGCGCCGGGGCGGTCGTTGTACCGACCAACCCGCTCTACACCGAACGCGAAATGCGCCACCAGCTCGCGGACTCCGGCGCGCGTGTTGTCGTGATGCTTGATATGTACTACCCCATCGTGCGCACGGTCCGCGCCGGCACTTCCCTGGAACATATCATCGTCACCAGTCCCGCCGATTTCTTGCCTCCCCTGCTACACACTCTGTACCCGCTCAGCCAGCGGCGCACGAAGCTGCCGGAGCCACGCCTGAACACCAAAGAACTGGCCAGCGATCCCATGCTCCACTCCATGAAGGACCTGCTGAAGAAGCACACAGGCGGGGGGAACGAGACCTTCAATTTGCCTGAGCCGGC
>JALYVR010000213.1 GCA_030853145.1 Chloroflexota bacterium
TACCAGCCCTGGCTCGATATCGCCGATCCGCGCAGGTTCGATGATTGTCCCACGACGCGACTGTATTTCGATCATATCGCCATCGGAAATGCCGTCCTTCGCGGCGTCCTCCGTAGACGACAATCTTGCCGTCCTTCACCCCAATATCCATACCACAACCATTTGAGCAGAGGACGCACGCCGATTGAACCCATGTCTCAGGTTCTTCAACGGTGTAGCGATCTACTCGTTCAGGCCAGTCGCCGAAATAGGAGGTGCGCTCGCCCCAGATATCCGTGATGCTGTCACGTGTCTTGTCCATCGCCTCGTTCTCCCTTATCCAGATCGTACACCCTTGTGTTGCAGATAAAAGATGCGCGCCTTCTTGAGAAGACACGCTGAGTATATAGAAATAGTTGCATATACTGCCGCTGAGTTCCCATTGTCAATCACCTTGTATCTTGGAAGCGTGATGAAGAGCAAGAGAGGTAGGGGCGCGGTTGCCTCTCTGCTTCCCTACGTTCCCCACTTTCAGGCGAGCTATACTTTGCGTCCTGTGAGCAAAATGAAATCGTTGGTGAAGCTCTCCAGGTGACCGTCGGGAAGGCGTTTGATTTCAAAGTAACTCTGGATATGCGGGGAACTCTCGACTATAAATTGCTCCAGTTCGGCTTTTTCGGTGGCAGGAAGTTGGGAGCGCGTCGTCCAAGGCTCATAGTAATGAGTCTTGCGGAAGAACTCGATATGCTCAGCGAGCAGGCCGGCCTGCGTGAAAAAGGCGCGCCATTCTTCGGGATTGCAGGAGCGGCCGTGCGATGCGTCACGCCGTTTCTCGATGGTATTGTCAAAGACATCAAGCTCCTGATCGTTGGGAACCATGCAGTCAATCACCAGGTAGAGGCTGCCACGTTTCAGGACACGCGCCGCCTCTTTGACGGCCAGGGCGACATTGGGGAAGTGGTGGGGTGCGATCCGGCAGGTCACGCGGTCGAACGTCTCGTTGGCGAATGGCAGTTGCTCGGCGTCCGCTACCTGGAACTGCGCGTTGGTGACACCCTGTGCCAGCAGAAACTCGCGCGCTTTGGCGAGCATCTGCGGCGTCAGATCGGTGACCGTCACCTGGGCCACATGTGGCGCGACCGCCAGCGCGGTGTGTCCACCGCCGGTGGCTACATCCAACGCGGATTGCTGGGCATTCCACTCTCCTAACTCAATGAGCCGGCTCAGATCGTCGCCCTGGCGATGCTCAAAGCTAGCAACATAGCTCTCCGCTGCGCGCGAGAAGTAGTCCTGGACCTGAGCTTTCTGCTCGTTCCCATGCTGTTGTGGTGTCTCTGTCATGTCTCCCTCTTCTAGATGGTGGTTGGATGTCAGGCATACCATGCCATGATGCCATACGTTGGCTCTATGGTACAACAATCCACCGCCAAAAGGAAACGCCAGGAGCATCAAAGTGCGGGCCTTCTCAGGTGCCATCTGGTTGCCTGTTCGTAGGCCTGGCCCGCGCGCAATAGCGCGGCCTCCGCCCATGGCCGCGCGATGATTTGCAAGCCGATAGGCAGTCCAGCACGTGTAAAGCCGCAGGGGAGCGAGAGCGCTGGCAGACCTGTGAGGTTAAATGGAGATGTGTAGCTTGTCGCTGATGGACGCAGCACCTTGCTGGCATCTGGCTCATCGTAGAGGGGGGCTGCGTCGGGTGTGGTGGGTGTGAGCAGGAGATCGTGATTGGCAAGAAGCCGCTCAAGCTGACGGCGGAACACCACCTGCTCTCTACGCGCGAGGGCATAGTCTACCGCGCTAAACGAGGCTCCCGATTCCAGGCTGCCCAGCGTGTCAGTGCCGAAGTCCTGCGGTTGTTCCTGCATGCGCTTGCGGTGATAGGCGGCGGCCTCGCTGGTGAGGAGCAGGCTATTCATATAGCCTGCCTCACTGGCCCTGGGAAGCTCGACATTGCGTACCGACGCTCCCAGGTGCCTGCAAGTATCAATGGCTTGCTCTATGGCCTGGACAACTTCTGCATTATTTTTCTTATAGCCTAAAAAGAAGGTCTCATAGGCGACGGCGATACGCCAGCCGCGTATGCCCTCGTCAAGGGAGGCCAGGTAATTGCTGGTTGGTATGTTGATCGAGTAGGGATCGTCGCTATCATAGCCCGCGATAGCCTGGAATAGCAGAGCAACATCGCACACGCGCCGCGCCATCACGCCGACATGGTCAAGGCTCCAACTGAGTGGGATCACGCCCTGTTTGCTCACACGCCCATAGGTTGGTTTCAGGCCAACGATGCCACAGAAGGCGGCCGGGATGCGTATTGAGCCGCCTGAGTCGCTGCCCAGCGCGCCGCAGCAGAGATCGGCCGCGAGCGCCGCGCCTGCCCCGCCTGATGATCCTCCAGGCGAGCGCGCCAGGTCCCAGGGATTGTAGCAGGTGCCAAAGTAGGGATTATAGTTGTTGGCTTTCATGGCCCACTCGTACATATTGAGCTTGCCGAGCAGAATAGCACCTGCCGCATTGAGCCGCTGTATGACAGTGCAGTCGCTTTCAGGCACATACTCCGCCAGAATGCGCGACCCGGCGGTGGTGCGCACATCCCTGGTCTCAAACACATCTTTTAGCGCCACAGGGATGCCGTGTAGTGCTCCGCGATACTCGCCGCGCCTGATGGCATCCTGGGCAGTCTTCGCCTGTTCCAGCGCCGCCTCAGCCGTGAGCGTGATAAAGCAGTTCAAGCGTGGGTTTATGCGCTCTATCCGCGCCAGGTACGCTTCTGTCAGCTCCACTGGAGAGATGTGCCGCTGCTCAATGAGTTTTGCCGCTTCGGCCAGCGCCAGTTGGGTCAGTTCCATCGCTCCCTCGTCCAGGTGAGTAGAAAATGCTCACAAATATGCTATCACAGAGAACGGGCCAGAGATCCCCGCGCTTGTGAAGCCGGGGGTTCCTTATGGGCTGGTGGGTGGTGGGGCTGTATACCGTGTTCCTGTCTGATAGCTATAGCCGCTCGCCCGTCCAATAGAGGTACAAAACCGATACGGCACGTCCGTGATTTTGCCGTGTTTCGTCGTGATGGTGAAGGTTCCCTTTGCTCGCACTGCCACCTGCCCCACATGCGTTCCTCGGCAAGCAAGCGTCTCTGGAACGACTGCTCGGACCAGGTCACCGGCCTGATACCCGAAGTAGCGTTTGTGCCGCTTGCGATGACTGCTGGGGAAGCCAATCTCGTTGACATTGCACAGGCGACGATGCCCGCGTCCCGTGGCTGTGATGAGCAACGGGATGACATCTTCAGTGCGCAGGTGCTCAGGCGTTGAGGCTCCCACACAGGCGGCGTCAAGCCAATGGGTTTTTGGGAATCCTTGCTGCACCCGGTGATATTTGCTCAGACCCCCTGAGCCTGTTTCCAGGGGTAATCCGCTCGCCTGAAGCCGTCTGAACAGCTCACTGCGCGCGGCGTTGACCGCAGTTGCATCTTTCAGCGGGGCTTTGGCCTGCGCCAGGAGGCGCGTGAGCCGCTCAGGATCGTGGGCTAGGAAATCCTGTACAGCCTGGGTTCCCTTCTTCCGATTGCACGGTTCGCAGGCCAGCGTCACATTGGCGATCCTGTCGGTACCCCCCTTCGCACGGCACAGAATGTGCTCCACTTGCAAGGGGACATGCTGCCTATCGCAATACGCGCAGCGACGGCCCCACTTCTCTAAGAGGTATTCACGCACTTCATATCCTGCCAGCGTTCCCTGCTGGTATTGCACGCCGCTGATCTCCGGGTGCTCCAGCTTTTGCAGATCGAAGCGCACCAACTCCTGAGAGAGAGCGGTCAGGTGGGCCAGGCGGCGGAGGCGCCCCACCCAGATCAGGATGTTTTCGACGCGGCTACGCAACGATGGGGGAAGCCACCCCTTCTTGCGTCTGCGATTGTGGAAGCGGGGAGCACGGTATCGGGTCTGGCGGGAGCGCCGCCCCCTGCGTACGCTTCGACGGGTGTCGAGTGCTTTCTTGATCTGGGCTCCTCGATGTGTCACTTCAGCTGCCCACACCACCTGGCCCGTTGCATCATTGACCAGAGCCAGCCCGGTCGTTCTGGCTCCGGGATCGATCTTGAGTCGCAGAGGGGCAGGAGCAGGAGCCTCAACTGGCCTCTTGAGGATAATCGTGAAGGGATAGCGCCGGTACACGGCGGCTGTTCCGCGCGTGAGCAGCCGCCGCGCCTGCCCTGGATGGATGGGATCAAGCGGCGTCTTATTGGTATCTAACACAAACACGTGTGACATCGCTTCGTTCCTTTGCGTGTGCCCTTGCGGGCCTCTGGTTTCCCAGGTAATGCTCACCTCGACAAGGTTATCGGTCGGTACTTTCCGCTGGACACGGGTTTCTCCCTCTACGCCTGTTTAATCCAGCAGTTCTAGGGCTCCAGGCTGGTGAAGCACCTGGAGGTAGGTTCTGGAACGCTTGCCGATAACGGAGGTTCTTTTTCAAACCTGAGTCTGCTCATGTCTGGGCCTGTCCACAGAGTGGCCTCTGTGTCCAAGCCCCCGCATTCGATGCGGGGGTACATGACGGATAGGCGCACCCATGGGTTAGATGGCCTTCACACGATTGGAATGTCCGTAATCCCAGCAGGTTCAGCACGATTACTGTCTCGATGATCCCGGTCTCTAGTGGTGTTCCCAGCCGATCAGTGAACCTGGAAACGTAGTCCTCAGCCTCTTGCCAGGTAGCCTGTTGCCAATCGAATGCTGTCATCTGTTCTGTGATAGTCATCTAGCCCTTAATGCTTCGTCACTAGTTTGATCTTTCTCCAAAGCGACTATTATTAGCGCCTGAGACCATCTCTTGCTACTGATGATTGTACCATAGAGCTGAAGAGGCGGGTCCCTCCATATTCTATGTGTTGACATGCGCACTATCCTCAGACTAAGATACTCCCAGGTGTTATTTCCGGTCTATCGTTGGTGAGATGGAATGATGTCGTATGCCTACGCTTGAAGGCTCCGTTGAGAGCATTGTCTTTCATAACGAGGATAATCACTATACCGTGGCGCGCTTTCGCCCCAATGACAGCGGTCGGCTGTTTCGTGACGATCTGATGACCATCGTTGGCCCCCTGCCTGGCATTCACGTAGGTGAGTTGCTCTCGCTGGAAGGGGAATGGGAGACCGATCCACGCTATGGGCGCCAACTGCTGGTGACCAGTTTCTCCCAGCGCTTGCCGGCCTCCGTTGAAGGCATCACGCGCTACCTCAGTTCAGGATTGATTAAGGGTATTGGGCCGAAGAAGGCCAGGAATATCGTGGACCACTTCGGCGAGCAGACGCTGGCGATTATTGAGCAGCAGCCGGAGCGCCTGAGCGAGGTGAAAAACATCAGCGCCAAGGATCGCGAGCAGATCGTCAACACCTGGGCCGAGCAGACCGAGATCAAGGAGCTGCATCTCTTTTTGCAGTCGCATGAGGTATCGATGAACCTGGCGACGCGCATCTACAAGCAGTATGGCAAAGAGGCGGTCAAGGTGGTGCGGGAGAATCCATACCAGTTGGCACAGGATGTGCAGGGTATCGGCTTTCGCACCGCCGACGATATCGCCGTCAAGCTGGGCCTGCCGCGCGACAGTCTGCCGCGCCTGGTAACCGGCCTGATGTACGTGCTGGCCCAGGCGGCGAACGACGATGGACACTGCTTTTTGCCGGAGGACGATCTGCTGCGCCGCGCTACCGAGATCTTGCAAGCGGCCCCTGAACTGCTACCGGCAGCCCTGGAGCAGGCGTGTGGAGAAGGTGATGTCTTTATCGAACCACCCCTGCTGGCGCAGGCGCCCTGGCTATCCGCGCCATCTGCTGACGCCTGGCCCCTTATTCCTATTGATGAAAGCGAGGAGACGCCGGAGCCGCAGCGGCGCATCTATTTCGGTCCCTTCTGGCACGCTGAGCGTGGCTCTGCGCGTCTCCTGCGCATCTTGCTGCGCCACCCAAGCAGAATGGCGCCTGTCCCACAACAATTGTGGGATAACGTGTTCGATTACCTGGCAGAGAAGCGCAATATGCAGCTTACGGAGAAGCAGCGCGAAGCCGTGCAGACGGCGTATAGCCGGAAGGTCAGTATCCTGACGGGAGGGCCGGGGACGGGGAAATCGACTTCGCTACGGGCGTTGCTGTTGTTGTTGCGCAAGAAGAAGGTCGACATCGCCCTCGCCGCGCCGACTGGCCGCGCCGCCAAGCGGCTTACCGAGGCCACCGGCATGCAGGCCAGGACGCTGCATCGCCTGCTGGAATATATCCCGCACGATAACTCCTACCAGCGTAACGAAGAGAACCCGCTGCCGTACCAGTATGTGATCGTCGATGAGTTCTCGATGGTCGATATCCTGCTCTTCTACCACCTGCTCAAAGCCCTGCCGCCGGAGGCACACCTGCTGCTGGTAGGCGACGCGGATCAACTCCCCTCCGTTGGACCCGGCAATGTGCTGCGTGACCTGCTGCGCAGCGAAGCGGTCCCCACGGTTCGCCTGACCGAACTCTTCCGGCAGGCGCAGAAGAGCCGGATTATCGTCAATGCTCACCGCATTAATGCCGGGCAGATGCCGTATTTCAAGGTTGAGGCAGACAGTGATTTCTTTTTCATGTCCGAAGAAGATCCCATGCGCGCCCAGCAACTCATTCTTGACCTGGTACAGCGGCGCCTGCCCGCGCGCTATCACTTCAATCCCAGCACCGACATCCAGGTGCTCTCGCCTATGTATAAGGGCCCCCTGGGCGTCACCAGCCTCAATGCACAGTTGCAGGCGCGTCTCAATCCCAACCCGGCGGCGGAACTAGATTGGGGCGGGCGCGTCTTTCGCGCTGGCGATAAGGTGATGCAGGTGCGCAACGACTATGATAAGGGTGTCTTTAACGGAGATGTAGGCTGGGTGCAGCGCATTGATAAAGAAGCATCGACCGTCAACGTCGAATTCCTGGAGGAGGCCGGCCCTCTGCTCGTATCTTATGAGTTCCATGAGCTGGATGAACTGGTGCTGGCCTATGCCGTGACCGTTCACAAGAGCCAGGGCAGCGAATATCCCGCCGTGATCATCCCCCTGGTCAACCAGCATTATATGCTCCTGCAACGCAACCTCCTTTATACCGCGATCACTCGTGCCAGGCGCCTCTGCGTGCTCGTCGGGCAGCCGCGCGCCCTGGAGACTGCCGTGCGCAACAATCGCGTCTCCTGGCGCAATACCGGGCTGGCCGAACGTCTCAAGTCGCTGTAGTAGTCCACTTGTCTAATTCCGACCTGTGAGGTAGAATATAAAATAGATCGAATTAATCAACTTTGCCCTGATGAACAGCATCTCCCCTCTTGTATACGTGTGGGGATATGCTGGAGACAAGATAGTATTTGTTTGAGGAGAAGATCATCTATGTCTGAAGCTGAATATGCTCACCCAGAAGTGCTGGTAGAGACAAAGTGGGTTGCCGAGCACTTGAATGATCCCACTATGCGCCTGATCGAGGCGGACGAAGATGTATTGCTCTACGAGACCGGCCATATTCCCGGCGCCGTCAAGCTCGACTGGCATGTCGATGTGCAAGATCCGTTGGCGCGCGACTTCGTGAACCAGCAGGGCTTTGAGCAATTGTTGAGTAACTGGGGCATCGACAACGACACGACGGTCGTGCTCTATGGAGATCGCAATAACTGGTACGCCTGCTATTCCTTCTGGCTGTTCACCATGTATGGTCACAAGAACCTGAAGATCATGAACGGCGGCCGCCAGAAGTGGGAAAGCGAGAAGCGCCCACTTAACAAGGA
>JALYVR010000214.1 GCA_030853145.1 Chloroflexota bacterium
CTACAGAACGAGAGATGACATGTGTTATCCTCGGTCAAGCTGAATATGCACAAGGATGAACCGTTGTGCGGCCTGGTGTAGCGTCTCAGGATTGGGTTGCCCTTTGGCATCGAACGTCACACCATATGCTCTCGCCGCACCGGATAGGCGCTGCACGAATGTGCGCATCTCTTCTGCAATTACCTCCTTATCCTCATGAAGCGCCAACGCTGTCCCCGTGAGGTTTTTCCCCTGCACGCGTACCGTGACAGGCGCCGATTGGCGGAAATTCTTCCACCAGTTGTGGTCCGTGAACAGCTTGATGGTATCATCCTGTTTGGTATATCCTACCGTTAGCGTGTACGACTTGCCACTTTTGTGCCCCGTAAAGGTTAGCAACATAAGCGACTTGCTTATCGGACCATGCAAGGGGGAACGCAGGATAAGTGCTGCGACCCGATTGAAGAATGCGGGTGGCCTGCGTGGTGGGCGTTCAGCGGCATTGAGAGCCATACGCTAATTCCTCCGTAAAAGACATTTTTCTTGTACAATCTGTAGGGCGTATAAACGGTAGGGGCGCCGTTTACAAGCCCATGTATGCAACCCATAGGGCAATCGCTTTGTGTACATTCCCCCATCAAGGATGAGGAGCCGGACTATCAACCGGGTTGCATCCTTGTGCTTCTCTGGTTATACTGATGTGGACATCTATCCAGATAAGTACAATAGCGGACAATTGTCCACTTGTCAAGAGCATGATTTGCTTTACCAGGAAAGGTTGAGCTATAGTATATGGGTAACGCGGGCAATAGTGACGGCGAGCAGGTGAAAGCGTTAGCGCTTCCGCGCATCCAGCCGAGCGCGTCGGTGCCCGGCTCTGAGCGGCGCGATGTGGCGGAGCACCGGCAGTGCATCCTCTCTGCCGCGCGAGTATTGTTCGCCGAGCAGGGGGTTGATGTGGTGAGTATGCACCAGATTGCGCTTGCCGCCGGAGTAGGGCAGGGAACGTTGTACCGCCGCTATGCGCATAAGGGGATGCTTTGCATGGCGTTGCTGGAAGAGAGCATTAGCGGTTTCCAGGAGGAAATGCTGAGCTATCTTGAACACGTAGGGGAGTCGATAGCGGCGCTAGAGCGACTCAAGCAGGTGCTGGTACACTTGCTGGCCTTCAATGAGCACAACGCTCCGCTTCTCGGCGCTATCACTGATTCTGCCTGTGGTCAGCGGCGCACCCAGCCGTATCACAGTCCCTTTTACCTGTGGTTGCGCCAGGTCGTGATGCTTCTGCTCCAGCAGGCAGTCTCGCACGCGGAGGTACCAGCGCTGGACATTGAGTACGCGGCCGATGTTGTGCTGACGCCGCTGGCTATTGACTTGTATCTCTATCAACGCTATGAGCTTGGTTTTACCCAGGAACGGATTGCCGAGGGGTTACAGCGCTTTCTCCTACATGGTCTACATGCTGAAGCATAGCAACTACCGGTGTGCTCGAAGGTACGAAACCGGAGGTTGGCCCAAGTTTTTCGTAGCTGCGTGATCCATCACGCAGCTACGAAAAAGGGGTGCCTCCTGGCTGGGAAGGAGCTTTTGCATGGGTAGCTCTCGTTGCTTACAGCTTCACCATCGTCAGCCCGAAGATATCGCCTGATGCGCTGATCTCTTGCAGCGCCCAGTCGGGAATGGGTTCGTCCACGGCGACGATCATCAGGGCGGTATCCGCTGTGTGATCAGGGTTGTGTGCGTGAGGTTTGCGCGTGATCGGTCCCACGTCCATGTGGCGGATATTGACGCTTGCCTTGCCCAGCACGGTACCCACGCGACCGATCATGCCCGGTTGATCGAGGTTGCGACAGAAGAGGATGTGGCCCGCCGGGATGAATTCTGTCCAGTAGCGGCCTACGCGTACGATGCGTGGTTCGCCATGCATCACAGTGCCGCTGAGGATCTCCACGTGTTCATCGCCGGAGCCAGGCTTGCCGGCGAAGGAGGAGACGCGCCCGTTGCCATCCAGCACGCGTAGCGTGACTAGATTAGCGAACTCGCTGGGCGTCGGCGACTTCTGCTCAGTGATCTCCAGCCCCCACTGTTTGGCCAGCAGGTGTGCGTTGATCATATTCACATGCGCGTCGGAGATCGGTTCAAGCAGGCCCTTGATCAGCGCGGCCTGCAAGGGGCGCAGATCGTAGCTGGCGATGTCGCCGCTGTATGCAAGCTCGATCTTGTTGAGCGGCCCCGGCTGCAACTGTGTGTACAGGCGACCCAGTTTCTCCACCAGGGCCATGTAGGGTTGCAGGATCTTCAACGTTTCTGGGAGGATCAGGGGCGCGTTCACTGCCGCGCGTGGGAAGCCGCCGTGCAGCACGGCCACAACCTGCTCGGCGACATCCGTTGCCACGCCTACCTGGGCCTCCTCGGTCGAGGCTCCCAGGTGCGGGGTCGCAATCACGCGCTCATGGGCCACGAGCTGCTTCAGGACGGGGTCGTCGCGAATCGGCTCCTGGCTGAAGACATCGAGGGCGACGCCTGCCAGGCGGTTTTCGTTGAGGGTATTGAGCAATGCTTCTTCATCGATCAGGCCGCCGCGCGCGCAGTTAATCAGGCGCGCGCCGGGTTTGAGCAGGTTCAGTTCGCGCGTCCCGATCAAGCCGCGCGTCCCCGATGGCCCACTGGTGAGGGAGGTGTGCAGGGTCACAAAGTCGGACTGTTGCAGCACCTCGTCCAGGCTCGCCATCGTTACGCCAAGCTTGCCGGCCTGTTCGGGGGATACATACGGATCGTAGGCGACGACGCGCATCTCCAGTCCCTGAGCGCGCCGGGCCACCTCGGTGCCGACCTTGCCCAGGCCGATGACACCAAGCACTTTGTTGCGCACCTCGATACCCAGGAAGCGGCTCTTTTCCCATTTGCCGGCTTTGAGGCTGCTGTTGGCGGCGGGGATGTGCCGCGCCAGCGATGTGAGCATAGCGATGGTATGTTCGGCGGCGGCCACGATGTTGCCCGTGGGGGAGTTGACGACCATGATCCCCTGGCGCGTCGCGGCCTGAAGATCGATGTTGTCAACGCCCACGCCGGCGCGGCCTACGATCTTGAGCGCTGGCGCGGCTGCCAGGATATCGCTGGTGACCTGCGTCTCGCTGCGCACAATCAGGGCCGCGTAGTTGCCGATGATCGCGCGCACCTGTTCCGGTTTGAGGCCCAGGCGCACATCGATCTCTGCCTCTGGCAACTGCTCGCGCAGGAGGTCAATTCCCTCTTGCGCGATACGGTCGGCGATCAGAATCCTGGGGGCCTGCGTTGTCTGGTGTTGGGTTGCTCCCTCGGTCATAGTCTCACCTCTTCCATCTATACCTTGCCCTTGAAGCCGAACTCGCCGAGGCGTTGCTGCATCTTATCCATGGCCTCTACCAGGTCGGCCTCCTCGAAGAAGCCCAGGTGGCCCACACGGAAGATCTTGCCCTCCAGGTGCTCCTGTCCGCCCGCAAACACAATATGATCCTGCTCGCGCAGTGTTTTCAAGAGGGCTTTGGTGTCTATCCCTTCGGGTGTTCGCACTGCTGTCACAGTGTTCGACGCGTACTGGTGATTGGCGAGCAATGGCAGGCCCATTTCTTTGGCGCGCCAGCGTACATACTCGGCGGTGCGCTGGTGACGCGCAAAGATCGCCTCGCGCCCCTCCGCCAGCATCATTTCCAGCGACAGGTCGAGCGCGTAGAAGATTGAGACTGGGGGCGTCACCGGGTGCTGTCCGATTTCGAACTTCTTAAGGCTTTTGGCCCAGTCAAAGTAGAAACGCGGCAGTTGCGCTGTTTTATTGGCCTCCCAGGCGCGCGGACTCGCCGCGATCATCATCATGCCGGGTGGGGTCATCCAGCCCTTCTGCGAGCCTGTAAAGACCACATCGAGGTCCCACTGGTCCATCTCCAGCGGCACACAGCCAAGCGAGCTGACCGCGTCCACGACGATGAGCGCATCGGGATTGAGGCGTCGGATCAGCGCGGCCAGCGTCTGCACGTCGTTGGTGACTCCGGTGGAGGTCTCGTTATGCGTGAGCAGCACGCCGCGATAGGGTGGCATACTCTTGAGGCGCTCCTCGACGATTGTGGGGTCGGCCGCCTGGCCCCAGGGAAATTCGATGCGCGTTACCTGCAACCCGTAGGTCTCGGCGACCTTCGCGATGCGGTTACCGAAGGAACCAATGGTGATCGAGACGACATGCTCGCCCGCCGAGAACAGGTTTACAATCGCGCTCTCCTGGCCGCCGGTGCCGGAGGCTGCGTAGGTCAGCACGGGCGCCGTAGTCTGGAAAAAATACTGCAAGCGCGCGCTCACCCGGCGCATAATCGCGGCGAACTCCGGTCCCCGGTGATTGATCATCGGGCGCGCCATCTCGGCCAGCACCTCTCTGGGCACGGTGGTCGGGCCGGGGATACGCAGGTTTTGCTCAGGGATGGATGCGCGCGGCTCCACTTGCGGAACGGGGATGGCCTTTCGTTCTTGAATAGTCATCGAAAATCCTCTTCTTCCTATAAAACCAATGTCAACGGCCAATCTATCAGTCGCCTATTGCCCCGTTGCAATAATGCGCGGCGGATAATTCCTGTGTTATCCGCCGCGGCGCTCATTGATAACTCTACCGTCTCAGTATAGCCCCCGGCAGGATGGGATGTCAAACAAAACGCGGTATGTGGGCTTTTTGCGGTGTATTGTGTAATAAAACAGGCATAATTTCAGGAGCTATTAAGTTTCTAGCAACCGTGCTGGTACCCCTTCCTTTTTTTGTGCGCTACAATAGTGCAATTGCCCCATGTGTTTCGTTCCTTCAGAGCCTATAATGGGATCAATGAGCAAGCAGGCGCTAGAGACCAGGAACAAGCCTCCTCCTGGCCGTGTGTCCGCTAAAGGTTCAGCAATTATCTCTCTGGCATTTTTTCGTAGAAAAGAGTGATCCATATGGCCCACGCGCTAGCTTCTCGTAGCGGACAATTAACGTATCCCTCGCATTATCTAGTTCGCACACCTCGTTTTCAGGCTGCACGTCGCTTTCATGTGAGCGAGCGCAGGGCGCGCCACATCAGCGCGTGGTTGCTGCTCTACTGCCTTATACAGGGGGAACTGGGGCTGGCATGGGATATCCAATGGCACTTCCTCGTTGGGCGCGACCGCTTCTGGACGCCGCCGCATACGCTGATCTATATAGCCGTTGGGTTGGGAGGGCTGGTCACCCTTGGCATGGTGCTGCTGGATACCTATCGCTATCGGCGTGGGTTCCCAGGGGTTGATGACACCTCAACGGTGCGTGTCTTGCGCATCTTCCACGCGCCACTTGGTTTTATCGTCACAGGATTTGGGCCGCTGGTGGCCTTGATCGCCGCGCCTCTGGATAATTACTGGCACCAGTTGTATGGTATCGATATTACTCTCTGGGCGCCCTTCCATCTGATGGGCGCTATTGGCGGCTTGCTAAGCCTTCTGGGTATCGCCTATGTTTTCGCTTCGCAAGCCGTGTGTGACCGCCAGGCAGGCTCTGGAATGCGGCGTTTTCTCTCGCTGACAGTCTCCGAATGGGGCTTCCTGGTCGTCATCTCCAGCCTGCTCGAAATAACTATGGCAGCTCTGACGCAATTCACGCCGCTGGTGTTGGGTCCCGTGAATATTGTGACCTATCCATTGCCCCTGGCATGTGGCGGAGCCTTGTGCCTGGTCGGCGCGCTACGCTTTACCCGCAAACCTGGCACAGCGACTCTCACCACCATCCTGCTCAGCATGCATGTAGTCGTCACGCAGGTCCTCGTGCCCGTGATTACCCGCATGACGGTAGCTCACCTGGGGCTGAGCTATCGCGCGGGACGTGTGCCGGCGCTGAGCGTAACCGCGCTGCTCCTGCCGCTGGTCTTCGTGGTCTCAGCGCTGCTCATTGACGCACTTGCCAGGCTGCCAGAGCGCGCCGGACAGACGTGTACACGTCGGACTGTATTGATGGGTGTGGTGATGGCGTTAGCGGCCCTGGTTCTTCCCCCATGCATTGCCTGGAGCCTGGCTCAGGTGAGTCCTCTGACACGGGATATCAGCGCAGTCCTTGAACCCACGCGACTGGATATGCTTGTGAGCCTGCCTGTCGTGCTCGCACTTGCCTGGCTGGGAGCGGCCTACGGAACGAAGATAGGCAGTTTCTGGCAGAAGAATGCGCGTTAGTATGGACGGCCAGTTACAGGGCCTCTTGCCTCGCTTCCCCGGCCGGGATATTCAGGATGGTGTATTCTCTTTGGCGAATGTAGACCTCGACCAGGTGGGTTTTGTCGGGCAGTGTGATGCTGTGCCTTTCATCGTGCCCGCTGAGCGTCGCTTCCCGGTGTGTGCCTTCAGGAAAGGAGACCCGCAGAAACGCTCCCTGGTCTTCCACTCCACAGCCATGCTGCTCCAGAAACGTGGTAAAGAGCGCCTTGCGTTCCTCGTCGATGCGTGTCGTGACCACCAGCGGATGACGTTCATATTCCATCTTTGTCCTCCGCTGGCGTGCCGAAGACCTGGGCCACCATCTGAATGGCCTGTTCCTCTCCCACTAGTCTAACAAGCTGCCGATGATAGCAATCCATATTTTCCATCCGCTTCGTAATGTATTCATGCCTGGCGACCGCCGCCAGACCCTCCAACCCTCGTTGGGCTGCGATATACTCTGCCTCGATCTGGTGTCTGAGTTGTGCAACGGTGCTCATGTGCGTGTCCATACGATCTCCTCCTTCTCTACCCTATGACAACAAATACCTCAAGTAAGCAGCTAGCTTTGCTGATGGTCACTAATGAAACGCTTTAAGGTGTATTAAAAACTGTAAGTGATTCATTTGTGAAACGTGACTATTTTGTGTTACACTGCATCTCGGACCATCGTCTATCCTCACAAACCATTATGAAGTAGATCGAGCCAATTCAACAGGGGCAAATTGTGGCGCATCTCGTTAGCAAATCGCAAAAAAGAAGGATGAAATTGTGGCTCAGCAGCGAAAAGATATCTCATTAGCAGGACGGTTCCTCAAAAGCTATCGAGAGAAGCATAGTCTGACGCAAGAGCAACTCGCATCCGATCTCACTATGGAACCACGCACCCTTCGAGCATACGAAAACGGAGAAAGACCGCTCAATAACGTGAAAGAGTTGCATCGCATTGCGGACAGGCTCGGTGTAGAGCCAGAGCTATTAGGCGTTGTTGGAGCACTCTATATGCCGAGAACCCCTGAAGAGATAGAGGAAGCTCTTCGATATGCCTGGTCGTTGGTAGAAGAGTCACGTCTACGAGAAGCCAGGGCCGTCATTGAACGCTTAGCACAAAATCTACGAACCCAAATCACAGCGGAAAATCCAGCTTTACTCCACAGCCTGGCACAGACCTATCATGCCGCTGGTTACATCGTCTCAGAGGCCACAAAAGCAGGCGAGTCCTACGAGGCCATGCTTTACTACAAAGAAATGGAAACTATCGCACGCCTGATTAAAGATGATACACTGCTCAACATCGCATTAACATATCAGGGTGATATGCACCGAAGACTAGGGAATTTAGACAAAGCCGCTATCTACCTTGAAGCCGCAAGGGATACAGCCCCCAATGCTGACAGTGCAGCATTGGGAAATGGCATTCAATTGTTGGCGCGGGTCTACTTGAGAAAAGGGGATGTGAGGAATTTTGAGCGAGCCATGAGAGAATCTGAAGAACTATCACTGAGTTTCGACCCACAGGCCAGTAGTACACGGGGACACTATAGCCCTGGCACCGTCTACGAGG
>JALYVR010000215.1 GCA_030853145.1 Chloroflexota bacterium
CAGGGGTCACATCGCGCGGGGCCAGGCCGGTCCCTCCGGTTGTGAGCACCAGGTGCAGGCGTTTGTTGTCGCTCCAGTCGCGCAGGATGGCTTCGATCTGCTCGCGCTCGTCGGGGACGATGGCGCCCGCGCTGATAACGGCGCCCGGTAGGGGCGCGACCAGGGCACGGATGGTCTCGCCGCTGGTGTCCTGGCGGGTGCCCTGCGCGCTGCTGTCACTGATCGTGAGCACTCCGATGGTGATCATATGGCTAACCTCGGGGGGTCAGTTCGCGCATGAGGGCGCCAATCTGACGGCGTGAACCGTAGAGCCAGACAATATACTCGTCTGGCAGGTCTTCCTCCTCCTCCAGGCACTGCATCTCCAGGGCCAGCTTGCGCGCAATCGCCAGCAACTGGCCGCGCTCGGCCTCATTGCGGCTATGTGTGCTCAAGGCCAATCTGCCCAGGCGCTCGTCCGCGCTCAGGCTGGCATTGATCAATTCATGCAACTGGTCCGTGCCAAAGATCACGCGCAGGGGCGGAATCTCCGAGGTACCCGCTGCCTTGCTGGAGGCCTCCTCCGGCTGCGCCTCTTGCTCATCCACGACGCGCATATATACATCGCGTAGTTGCTCCAGGATCATCTGGCGCGCCTCCTGGGGCGCATCGGCCTCCGGATGAACATAGGCCAGCAGGTTATGCGGCACATCGGAATACACAAATGGCCGCACGGTCGCCGCGCGGCGTCCACACGATGGGCAAGTTGCCACATTCAAAAGACCGGCCAGCACGGCGTACCGTAGCCGTGGATCTTCCACCACGTTGATGTATTCATACACCGGACTGTCGAATACCTCGCCACATGGGCAGGTGAATGTGCTATTCGTTGAACGAGATAGATGCGATATACTGATAAGGAAACCTCTTTCCTGGTAACGAAATTGTCAGCTAAACATGACATGATACTCTAAACAAGTATATCATTTTTTGAGAGAACGGCTATAAAGAAAGGCACAAATACCGCATGGCACTGAAATTTGGAGTGCTTGTTCCCCAGGGCTGGACTATGGACCTGGCGCATGTCAAGCCTACCTATCACCTTCTACGGCCTTTGCTGAGGGATTTGGTGGAGAAGGTGAATTTCAGGCCCTGGCGTTCGATGTAGTCCTGGAAGACGGCATAGAACTCGGCGCGGTCACGCATGTTGATCACTGCCACGGCGTCGGCGGCCTCGATGGCGTAGGGGTAGCCCTGGCCGGCGATGACTTCGGCGCGCACGGCATCCAGCACCGGGTCGAGCAGGCCATCGTCGATCATCCAGCGCGGGAACTCCAGGCGGGCGGGCGGGCGGCTGGTGCTGGTTTGCAGGTAGCAGAAGGCGATGCTCTCGCGGTAGCGACCGTAGCCTTCCAGCACGTCGCCGCGCGCGCAGATCATCGCCGGCGTGCGGTCGCCCCAGCGCAGCCGCTCGTGCCAGAGCAGGGCGTCGTGGATTCTCTTGGTCTCGCGCAGGATGGGCTGGGGCTGCATGGCATCGAGGCGCAGCAGCATGGTGATGAGGTCGCGGGCGTAGCTGGTATCGATGTAGCCGATCAGGGGCACGCGGAACTGCTCTGAGGCTTGCAGGAGAGAGATGGCGCCGGCGATGTAGCGCTCCTTGTAGGGGCTGGGCATAGTCAGGGCGAAGGAGACGACGAGCGAGCCGTCGTAGAAGACCAGCGGACTATGAGCCGGCTCGCCCGCGCGGCGCGCGCGCGCGAACTGCTCCATCTGGCTACAGATGGTCTCGATCTCAAGCATGTAGCGCCGTAGTGTGACCTGCATCTCCGAATAGGGATAGCTGTCGGGATCAGCCTGCTCGACGCGCGCCTCCTCCATGATCTCGTCGGGCGAGAGCACCTCGATGCGCACATCCTTGGTGTAGGGCCGGCCCTGGGCATGGGGATTGGCGAAGAAACCAACCTGGATCAGCGCGACCGGGACCGAGGCATCGCGCCAGGGTTGCAACTGGCTGCCATCGACCGCCAGCGTGGTGACGCCCTCGATGCACTCTGCCCATTGACGCGCCTGCTCGTGGTTGACAAACTCGCGCCCGAAAGGGAAGACCGGGCCGTGGTAGCTCCCCTGGTCCGCGTTGACCAACCAGCGATCAAACTCAATGCTGGGGCGCGCCCCCGCTGGCGGCATGCCGTCCGCGGCTGGCGGCAGCATATGTTCCAGTTGCATGCTGGATGGGTAGTGCTGGTAGAGCGTTTCGAGCGCATGCCGGTACGCGCTCAGTTGATCGCTGAAGGAGCCGTCGTACATCGTGAACTGCCCGCGCTTGCTGTTCAGGGCAGCAAGTAGCTTGCCTTTATGAAGCATGAGCCTGCACCTGCTCTCTCTCCGTCGCCATTTCTTCGTCGATGCCATCGGTATCGACCATGCGCGTCTGGCCATCAACCTTTTTCAGGCGTACCAGGCTGTCCAATCCTTGCTCAAAGGTGTCATCGTGGCTGATGACGATGATCTGGTCGAAGCCGCGCACACGGCGAATCTGTTCCGCCAGGTTCATGCGTCGCAATTCGTCCATGTTCTGCGTCGGTTCATCGAAGAAGGCGATATTGAGGCTTGACAGCTTCTTAAGTAGCGCCAGGCGCACCGAGAGCGCGGCGCTCATCTGCTCCCCGCCGCTCAACTGTGCGAAGGTGCGATTGACGCCCTGGCGGCGCAGGATGATCTCGTAGTCGTCCTGCCAGGACAACTGCGCGCTGCGATCTCCCATGATCTCACCGAAGATGCGATTGGCCTCGGCCGAGATATCGGCTAGCATGGCGCGCAAGATCTGCGGGGCCGCCTCCCTGATAAGTTTGCGGAACTGCTCGGTCATGGCCTGCAACTCCTGGAGCGTGCGCTGCTCCTGCTGGGCCGCTTCCAGCTCGATCACCAGCGCCTCGGCCCGCTCGATGTCGTGCTCCAGTTTCTTGATGTTGGCTTGCGTCTGTTGAATGGTCTGGCCCAGCCGCGCCAGTTCCCCGCGCAGCCTGGTGAGGTCCGCGGAGACCGTGTCCAGCTCTTCCGGGCGAAACTCGGCATTTGCCCGCTGGTAGAGTTGCTCCGCCGCTTCGAATCCCTGGCGTGCCTGCTCGGTCGCACTGAGAGCTTGCTGGTAGAGCTGCTCGCGTTCTGGCAGCAGGCGCGCCGCCTGCTCATTTTTCAGATACATCTGATAGCCGGCGAAGCTTTGCTGGAGCAGGGTTTCCTGTTCGCCGATGCGCATATCGAGATTGGCATAGTGCGTGAGCTGCCGGTCCAACTCCTGGATCTGCTGTGTGGTGCCCTGTTGTTGCTCCTCCTGGGCCTGAAGTTGTTGCTGGTGAACTGGTTCCTGCTTGATGACTTCGCGTTGGGCCTTTGTCTGCCCCATAGGGTCGTTGAGCGCCTCGAGCTCCTCTTTGACGCGTGCCAGTTGCTCGCCGCTGCCCCGAAACTCCTGCACCTGCTGGCGGCGTTCCTGCAGGTCCACCTCGCACTGATCGATCTGTTCCTGCAATTGTTGCACCTGCATGCGCAGCCCATCCAGCCCGCGTACTTGCTGTTCCGCCTGCTGGCTCTCGTCGCGGGCTTTCTCGGCACTGGCAATCTGCTGATCGAGCCGTTTGAGTTCTTCGAGATCCTGCTCCAGGCTGCGGACATCGCGCTCCATGCGCGTGATCTCCACGGCGAGGCGCTGCAACTGCTCGGCAGTGGCCTCGCGCTGGTCGACGTACTGGCCCAGCTTGTCGAGCGCGTCGGCATATTTTTTGACGCGCACGATGCGGTCCGCGACCATAGTCTGCTGGCGCGTGATCTCGTCGAGGCGCGGTTGGTCCGTTGCCAGCAAGCCGTCGAAGTAGGATTCCAGGCTGACGATGCCCTGGCGTTTGATGTTGAGGCAAGGTTCATGGAGGAATGGACACTGTCCGCCAACAGAGAGGCCGCGGGACTCCAGGTAGGTCTCGATATTGCCTTCCAGGCGGTGACGCTGCTCGGCAATCTGCTCGTTTTGCAGGAGCAGGCCTGGCATCTCTTCGGCCTCCGCGCGGTGCTCCTCGATTTTCCCGATGTTGCTCTCGGCTTTGCGCAGGCGCTCCAGCACCTTCTCGCGCTCCTCGCTCTTCTGGCGCACCTGCTCACGCTTCTCTTGCAACTGGCGCTGCAGGGAGCCGCGCTCGTTGACCTGCGCGCGCAGGCGAGCCACAGCCTCAACGCGCTCGGTCAGCAGTGCCGCGCTGGGTTGTAGGGGTTCGATCTGGGCGATACGCTGCGTGAGGCTCTCCTGCTGCTTCTGATAGCCCCCCTGCTGCTGGGCCAGGCGCTTGCCCTCTTTAACCTGACGTTCGTACTCCTTGACCTGAAGCGTCAGTTCCTCGCGCCGCCGTTCCAGGTCAACCTGCTGCTCAACCTGCTGTGACAGGTCTACGATGCGCTGGCGCGCGGCGGCCACCTCGTTCAGCCTCACCTGCAAGTTGGCGATATTGGCCTGGATCGTCGCCAGGCTACGCTGCAGCGTTGTATGTTCTTGCTGGAGGGCATTGCGCTTGCGCTCATCCTGGCGTAGGCCCTTCAGGGCTTCCTCGACCTGTTGGTAGCGCTGGTAGTCGGCGTTGCTGGCCTCGACGGCCTGGTGGGCGTCACGCGCGCTATCCCGCTCTTGCTGGCGATCATGCAGGCGCAGGCGAGCGGTCTCGTGGGCCTGCCTGCTTTGCTCATAGCGATGTTCGAGGCGCGTCAGCTCCTCGCGCTGCCGCGTCAGGGTGGCGTAGCGTGCCTCAAGCTGCGCTAGAAGCTGGGTCGTGCGGGTCACCTGTTCCGCCTGCTGTCTGTCAAGGAGCCGCTCTTCTTTCAGGCGCGCGCGCCAGTCCTCCAGGTCGCGCGTCTCAAAGCTCAGACGCTGGATCTCGCTCTGCTGCGCCTGCGCCTGTTCCTGATAATATTTCTGCACCTCCAGCAGGTAATCGGAGGAGGTTTTGTAATCTTCGATCTGTAGCAGCTCATCGAAGGTGCTTTTACGCTTGCCCGCCGCTTCCAGGAAGATCGCGGTAAAGGTGCCCTGTGGGACGCCCAGGGCATCCTTGAAAAGCGTTTCCAGCGGGCGCTCCTTGTCGACCCCGAAGACATCGTGGAGCTTATCAAAGACATCTGCGCGTTGCTCAAGCCTGGAATTGGCCTCACTGTCGTGCATGGTCCAGGATGCGCCGGCGCCACAGCGCCGGGTGACCACGTAAGGACGGTCGTCGCTGCCTATGAGGTGGACCACGATGCTGCCATATTTCTCGCCCTCGCGCACAAATTGCGCCTGGTTGTAGGGCAGGTAGCCGAAGAGTGCAAAGCCGATGGCCTCGACGAGCGTGGTCTTGCCCGCGCCGTTGGCGCCCTGGATAGCGGTGGTCCCGCGCCGGAAATCTACTATGAGGTGCTGATAACTCTTGATGTTCTCCAACTCAACGCGTGTAATGAGCATAGTGGTCTAGCCTTCCCAGGAAATATGCAATGGGCGACTTACATGGATATGCTTATAAGCCTCCTGCTTTCCTCTTCTCTCTCCCGGTCGGAAAGCGGAAATCCCAGGCGCATTATAACATGTCTGGGAAGACTGAAACATATAAAGCCCCTCTTCCGTGGTTTTAAGTAGGGTCATGTCGAACAGGATGCAAGGTGGTGCTGTTCGCTGCGGCGAGTCTGACGCGCGCCCTACCCAGCATACTGAGGGAGACCCTTAATAAAGCAATCTTTTGCGATTACATAGTAAAAAAGGAGTTTTTCATGGTCATACAGAAGGGACGCTACGTCGTATCGGCACTGTTTGGACTGCTAGCCGTAGTGCTTATGAGCGCGTGTGGCGGCGTCCCGGTAACCACCCCTGGTAGTGGCAGCTCGCTCACGGTGATACAGGTGCTGCAGAACAGCTCAGCCACTATGCAGAAGCTCAAGTCGGCACACTTTACGCTGCTCTTGAACGGCAACGTACAAAGCTCCGGTGCCGCGACCCCGACGAGCGGCACCCCGACCGCCAACCAGTTGAGCTTTAACCTGACCGGCAAGGGCGATGAGTCCCTCGCGCAGGGGCAAGAGTCGCTGACGATCACGCTGAATCAGAGCCTCAATCTCTCCGAGATCGTGATTGGCGATAAGGTGTATGTCCAGAATTCGAAGGGCCAGTGGTATGTGCTTGATAAGAGCAAGCTGTCAGGCCTGACGACGAATCCATTCGCCGGCGTCAATGTAGACACCAATACGCTGCTGGGCCTGGCCGTAAATTCCAAGATCACCGATCATGGCGACGAAGCCTTGAATGGCCAGAAGCTGCGCCACATCACGGCGGTCCTCGATAAAGAGGGCCTGAAGGAGTTGCTCCAGAACAACCCGCAGTTGGGGGGCATGGTTGGTCAGCAGAACATCGATACCATCATCAACAACACCAAGAACTTCCTGGCAAGCATCGATCTGTGGATCGACGAGACAAATTTCTACGTCCATCGCACAGAGTTGAAGCTCAACCTGAACGCCGACTTGAGCGGCCTGGCGACGCCAGCATCGACGGTAACCGCCATGCCGAGCAATGTCGCTACCAACCTCGACTCTATCGTTGATCTGAGCAATTTCGACCAGCCAGTAACCATCACGGCTCCGGCTAACGCCATTCCGACCGACAATCCTGTAAACATTTTCCAGTAAAGCCTGAAGATTGCACAAAGTGGGGGGAGACGGTACGCCGTCTCCCCCCACTTTGCGTCTGTCTGGTATACGGGTCGGGACAGGTAAAAAATTGTATAAAACAGCAAATTGTGCGTATATACTATCGGCTATGATGTTTTTGAATAGCTCAAACGTCTTACAATTAGGAGGAGTTTCAAATGCTAGCACGAAAAGGATTTCTCATCAGCGCATTACTCGTGATTATGTTGTGTATCATGAGCGCTTGCGGCCTGCCTGGAGCCAGCGCATCTACGGGACAGGTGCTGCAGAACAGCATCAATGCTATGAAGCAACTCAAAACGGCGCATATTGATATGACCTTCGCGGATAGTGTGCAGATACCCAATCTCGCAACGTCCAACACCTCTAATAGCAAGGTTCCCACGGCGATCACCGTCAAAATGCAGGGCGGCGGCGACGAGGTGATGCCGGATCAGGCATCTATGCACTTTACTATGGACATGGGCAGTGCAGGCAAAGGCCTGAAGATCGCGGAAATAGTCAAGGGCAAGCAACTCTATATCCAGAACTCGAAAGGGCAATGGTATGTGCTGGATCAGAGCGCGCTGCAAGGATCTAGCGGCACGGGGAACCTGTTTGGAGGTGCCAACGCCGCCCAGTATAATCAATTGATTGCCCTGGCGCAGAAGGCGCACTTCACCGATCATGGCACCGAGACGCTCAATGGGCAGAGCCTGCGGCATATCACGGCGACTTTTGGTAAGGATGTGCTCAAAGATCTGCTGAACGCGCTTGGACAGACGCCCAAGGGCATGGACCAGCAGGCGCTGAACAAGCTGTTGAGCCAGATTCAGGTGAAGAATGCCGCGTTGGACCTGTGGATCGACGAGGGTACTTCCTATGTGCATCGCATGGAGATGAAGTTCCAGATGGTCATGAACCTGGGTTCGTTTGCCACGCCCACAACCACCTCACAGACGGGCGTGCCAACCAGCATCACCAGCAATATCGATACGCTCATCGATTACAGCAAGTTCAATGATTCCATCACGATCAATGCGCCGGCGAACGCTATCC
>JALYVR010000216.1 GCA_030853145.1 Chloroflexota bacterium
GCATGTTGGCGGCGCGCATCGTAGTGACCTCCACGCACGAAGACGCGGCGAAAGCGGCGCGCCAGGTGCTTGAGGCGACGGAGAGCGGGCAAACGGGCGAGAGGGCCGCGGATGTGATACTTGTCAAAGGCTCAGAGGGCATACGCATGGAGCGGGTGACGGAACTGCTGATGGCGGAGCCGGCCCAGGCGCCTGAGCACTTGGTGCGGCAGACCCCTGGCTGGAAGCAGATCGTCATGATGCGGGCGGAGCGGCCGACCTGGGTTGAGATCGACCTGAGCGCCATCGCGAACAACGCGCGTCGCATCAAAGACCTGGTGGGGCCGCAAGTACGTGTCCTGGCGAGTCTCAAGGCCGATGCTTATGGTCATGGAGCGCTGAAGGTCGCGCGCACGGTGCTGCTGAACGGCGCGAGTATGCTGGGGGTCGCGACGGTCAGCGAGGCGGCGCCGTTGCGCGAGGCGGGCATCAACGCGCCTATCCTCGTCTTTGGCTACGTGCCGCTGTGGCAGATGCGCGAAGCTGTGCGCCTGGATTTGACGGTCACATTATACGTCCTGGAAGCGGCGCACGCGCTCTCACGCGCCGCCTTAGCTCTGGGACGCACCATCAAAGCGCATGTCAAGATCGATACGGGCATGGGGCGGCTGGGGATACGGGCCGAGCAGATCGACGAGGTGCTGGCGTTCATGCGTGCGGTCAGACTCCTGCCAGGGATGGAGATCGAGGGCATCTTTACGCACTTCGCCATGGCCGACACGCGGGAGTCGTTGTACGCGCGCCAGCAGTTGGCACGTTTCCAACAGGTGCTGCGCGCGCTGGAAGCAGAGCAATTGCGCCCGCCTCTGGTCCATGCCGCCAACAGCGCAGCGCTGCTGAGCCTGCCGGAGGCGCGCTTCGACATGGTGCGCCCCGGCATCGCTCTGTATGGACTTGATCCGTCCGCCGAGGTGCGCCTGCCGCAGGGCTTCCGGCCCGCGCTGGCCTTCAAGACGCAGGTAGCTCAGGTCAAAACCATCCCGGCTGGCGAGGGCATCAGCTACGGTTGCACCTATATTACAGAGCGCCCGACCCGTGTGGCGGTTCTGCCGGTTGGCTACGCAGACGGCTTCAGGCGCGCTCCCACCAACTGGGGCGCGGTGCTCATCCATGGTCAGGAGGCGCCGCTGCTGGGTCGCGTCTGCATGGACCAGTGCATGATCGACGTTTCGCACATCCCAGGGGTACGCATGGGCGACGAAGTGGTGCTCATCGGGCGCCAGAAGGGGGTCTCCCTTAGCGCCGAACAGGTGGCGCAGCGCCTGGGTACCATCAACTACGAGGTCGTCTCGGAGATCCTGGCGCGCGTGCCACGTGTGGATTGATGGACAGGGCGCCCCTACCCTCCGTTGAATTGTGCCACTATTACAGCGCGTATACGTATAAGAAGTAGATAATTAGTAGCCAGAGGTAATTTTCAAAGGGCCTCATTTTTTCTACAAGGACGAGGTATGGCAGCAGTAATCTTGCACGAGCAGCAACGGGAACTTTTGCTGAAGGAGCGCGCGCTTGCCAACGAGTTGCAAGCGTGCCTGGTGGGCTTTGAAGGCGCGGAGGCCTATGCGACGACGTTACAACAGGTCACAACGGCGCTGGACGAGCTGTTTTTGCTGGTGATCGTGGGGGAATTCAACGCCGGTAAATCCGCGTGCATCAACGCGCTGCTGCACGCGGACTCCCTGGAAGAGGGCGTTGTTCCCACAACCCACCAGATCACCTTAGTGCGCTATGGAGCGGAGGAGCAGCGGCGCCAGCGCGAGAACGGCATCCTTGAGCTGAGCTTCCCCGCCGATTTCTTGCGCGACATCACGATTGTGGATACGCCGGGGACTAACGCGATCCTGCGCGAGCACGAGCGGCTCACCGAAGAGTTTATCCCGCGCAGCGACCTGATCCTCTTCATCACCTCGGTAGACCGGCCTTTTACGGAGAGCGAGCGCGCCTTTCTGGAGCGCATTCGCGCGTGGGGCAAAAAGGTCGTCATCGTGCTGAATAAAATCGATCTCCTGCGGACACCTGAGGCGCAGGCGGAGGTTCTGGATTTTGTGCGCGAGAGTTGTAAGACACTGTTGGGTTTCCAACCTGATATCTTCCCCGTTTCAGCCCGGCGCGCGCAAGAGGCGCATACCGCCGTCGGACACGATGCCGTCAAAATATGGCAGAGCAGCCGTTTTAATGCCTTAGAAGAATATCTCTTCCATACCCTGGACCAGGCAGAGCGTGTGCGCTTGAAGCTGCTGACGCCTCTGGGCGTGATGCAACGTCTTATTCACGAGACCCGCAACGTGGTGGAGCAGCGGGCGGTGTTGCTGGCGGAAGATGCGCGCACTGTCAACACCATTGAGGAACAGTTGCAGCTCTACCAGGAGGATATGAAGCAGAACTTTGGCCACCGCCTGGGCGAGATCGAAAATATTGTGTTGGAGATGCGCACGCGCGGCGACCGTTTCTTCGATGACACCATTCGCCTGGGACGCATCTTCGATCTGGTGCGGACCGAGCACGTACGCAACGAATTTGAGCACGATGTGGTCGGGGATAGCGCCCAACACATCGACGTGGCTGTGCAGGGGCTGATCGACTGGCTGGTAGAGCACGAGCACCGGCTGTGGCAGGATATCATGGAGTACCTGGACCGGCGCCGCCAGGTAAGCGTGCGGCGCGATGAAGAGATGATCGGCTCGGTCGGCAAGCAATTCGACTACAACCGGCGCACGCTGCTGCAATCAGTGGCGCGCAGCGCGCAGAACGCGGTCAACACCTATGATCGCGAGGCGGAGGCAGAGGCGCTCTCGCGCGATCTGCGCGCCTCGGTCACGCAGACAGTCATCGCGGGCGCCAGCGGTATCGGCCTGGGCGCCGCCGTCGTCGCGTTCGCCACCACCGCCGCTGCTGATGTCAGCGGCATCCTGGCTGGCATGCTGATCTTAGGGCTGGGACTCTACATCATTCCCGCGCGGCGCAATCGCGCCAAAGAGGAATTCAACATCAAGATGCAAGAACTGCGCGAGCGGCTGCATACCGCCATGAACGAGCAGTTCCAGCGCGAACTTAGCGCGGCCATCTCCCGTGTAGGTGATGCGCTGGCCCCCTATACGCGCTTTGTGCGCTCCGAGCAAGCTAAAACAACCGCGGCCCAGGCGCAGGTCAACCGGCTTGATAGCGAGGTATTGTCGCTCAAGAACGACATCGAGAATTTGCGCGCGGGCTAGTTTCGTTAGATAGTATATATAAGGATGCATAGATGCAGGAAGACATGCTACAGGAGCGCGTAGATAACGTGGCTCCTGATTATTATGCAGTGGTTATCGCTAATCCGACAGCGGGCAGTTTCTCTCAGCAAAGACCCAAACTCGATGAAACGCTGAATAATTTGCGGCAGCAGGGCTGGAAGGTCGATCTCAAACTCACGGAGGCGGCCGGGGACGCGAGTGTGCTGGCGCGCAAGGCCGTGGAGCAGGGGGCGAACGTGGTAATCTCGGTTGGCGGCGATGGCACGATTAACGAGGTGATCCAGGAGTTGGCGGGGAGCGAGACGGCGCTGGGCGTGTTGCCCGGCGGCACGGTCAACGTGTGGGCACGCGAAGTGGGCATCCCGCTGGAGTACACTGGCGCATGCAAGGTGTTGCTACACGGGCAAACGCGACGCATCGATCTAGGCTCGGTCAATGGACGCTATTTTCTCTTGATGGCCGGGGTTGGTCTTGATGGAGAGGTGGCCCATGCGATGCAAACAAATAAAAAATCCATCAAGCGCCTGGGCTATCTTGGCTACCTGTTGCTAGGAACGTGGATGGGACTGGGCTATCCCAGCTTCAATGCGCGGCTGCACATGAATAAGCGCTCGGTACGCGTGCGCGCGCTCCAGATTACCGTTGGCAATACGCAGTTGTACGGGGGAACCGTTAAGTTCACCTGGCAGGCGAAGTGCGACGATGGCCTGCTTGACGTATGCGTGGTGCGCAAGCGGAGTATGCTGGGGCGGGTCGTCGTCTTCTGGGATTTCCTCTTTCGTCGCAAGGAACGGCGTCAATGGGTAAGATACGAGACCTGTCGGTCCATCGAGGTACACGCGCGCGATCCGCTCCCGATTCAGCTCGACGGTGACGCGGCTGGATATACGCCGGCCACTTTCACGGTTGTACCCGGTGCGCTCAAGGTGATTGTGCCAGAGCATATAGCGACGGAGGGGTTATTCTCAAAGGAACCGGTTACCGCATCTGCGTAGGGGCGCTGGCTTGCCTCGCTCGCGTCAGCTACAGGGCCCTATGCGGGTGTAGCGGGCATACCCTGTCTTAATAGGCTCTGGCCTCCGTCGCCTTGAAGCTGGCATACACCTGTATCCCTTCGCGTAGCTCCATACGCAGCGCGGAGGCCTCGGTGATCTCGGCAGTCAGCGGCGGCATCGCGGAGTTCAGCAGAATGCTCACGCGCACGCGCCCGTCGTCTGCCTGGTCGCTGCCATTGACGGCAGCACTCAGGCGCAGCAGTTGCACGATCTCGCCGTGGAAAACGTTGCGCGCCGAGCTATCGGGCGCCGCCTGGTAGAGGGTGACGCCGCGTGGATCGATGACGACGCAGGCCTCCTCACCGACCGCCGGCGCGCGCTCCGCCTGGAGGCCCTCCTCTAGCGCAGCTCTGATCTCGATAGGGTTTCCGTCGTGCGAGAGCTGGATGACGCAGATGGTGTTTGTCTCGCGGCGCACGACGCGCCCCTGGAAGAAGTTCATGCCCACCAGTTCGGCGATATAGGATGAACGCGGTCGCTCCAGCAGGTCGCGCTGGCTCCCCTGCTGGATTACGCGGCCCTGATCGAGGACGAGGATGTGCTGGCCGAAGAGTAGGGCGTCTAGATAATGGTGTGTCACCAGTACGGTTGTAATGCCAACCTGGGCCAGGATGCGGCGCAGCTCCTGGCGCACCTCACGCCTGGTCTGCACATCCAGCGCCGCCAGCGGCTCGTCCAGCAGCAGCAGGCGTGGTTGTAGCGCCAGGGCGCGCGCGATGGCCACCCGCTGTTGCTGGCCTCCTGACAACTGCGCGGGACGGCGCTGGTCGAGACCCGACAGGTGGACCTGCTCCAGGGCCTCGCCGGCACGCTGGCGAATGGCTGCACGCGGGAGACGCTGCGCGCGCAGGCCAAAGGCCACATTCTCGAAGACGGTCAGGTGCGGGAAGAGCACGTAGTCCTGGAAGACGTAGCCGAAGGGGCGCCTCTGGGGCGGGACCACCACGCGGCGCTCGCTATCAAAATAGGTGGTGTCGTCGAGCGCGATTAGCCCACGCTGTGGGTGGCGCAGACCGGCGAGCAGGCGCAACACCGTCGTCTTGCCCGCGCCGCTCTCTCCCAATAACACCGTCGTTTTGCTCGCCTCCGCCTCGAACTTCACGTCCAGGCTAAAGGTATGTAACTGTGTTTCAAGCGTTGCTATCAGCAATTTTCAATCCAAACGTCCAAACTCTCGTTGTAGCTCTTGCAGCCATGTGAGCAGCGCGCGCGTTTGATGGATGCGGCTGCTCAGCACCACCCGATCAAAGAAGGCCATCTCGCCCATCTTCACTACGCTGCTCTGCTGCTCTTCAAGGTGATCCAGGAAGCGACGACAGGCGGCAAGTTGCTCACCGATCAGGTGTGCGCTCTCGCTGGGGAGCACGCTTACGCTGAAGTAGAGCTTGATCAGGAAAAGAATGCGTATCTCGCGCGGTCGCTCGACAGGAACCGTGAGCCAGTGCAAAAAGACCTCGCGCCCAGCAGCGGTCATGTGAAAGACCTTGCGCGGCGGGCGCGCTCCCTGTGGCTCTAACTGTGAGTCGATGTATTCCAGGCGATTGAGCTTCTTGAGAAAGGCATACATCTGGCTCATTTCAAGATGCACAATCTGACCCAACGTGGTATTCTGGAACTGCTGAAACATCTCGTATCCATGCATAGGCCGATTTTCCAGTAGCCCTAGAATGGCGTATTCGGCAGGTTCGCTGATTTGCATAGCTTTTCCCTATGGCAAGAAACAGGATTACCGTCATTATAGTTCACCTATCAAGACGGTACAAGACTCTCTGGCTAAAATTCTCGCTGCTCCTACCTGCCATACAGGCTTGTCAACCGCGCCCCTACCTCTGATGAGATGGTATAATTTGCTCCACAGGCAGAAAATATGGCAGGCAGGTTTGATGACGCTTCCACTTATGCTATCGTATGTCCAGGCGGAGCCGCTGCTGAAGGCGAAACAGCAGGGCATCTCGCCCGTGCGGGTCTCGCCCGACCTGGGGGTCACAATCGTCAGCGCGACACTTACGCCAGAAGCGGTGGCCTTTCCCACAGGGGAGCAACTGAGCTGGACCAGCGTTGAGAAGATCGTACGCGCCACGAACAATTGCTTTATCGTGGAAGGTGGCTCTGTGAGGGCTATCCAGGTATTTTCGCAGGAGACCAACCGGCAGTGCAGCCTCTATCCTACGATAGGCGCGCCGAGCATGCTGATCGCGGGCTTTGTGATGCACCGCGTCAAAGATATCGACCCCATGCAGGATACGGCGCGCAAGATCAAGGCCATCGCGCCCATCGTGGGCCGCGTGCTGGATACAGCCACGGGGCTGGGCTACACCTCCATCGAAGCAGCAAAGACGGCCGACGAAGTGGTGACTATCGAGCTTGATCCGGGCGCTCAGGAGATCGCGCGCCTCAATCCATGGTCGCAGCCCTTGTTCCATCATCCTGCTATCCGCCAGGTGCTGGGTGATGCCTGCGAAGTCGTACCCACCTTCGAGGAGCAGAGCTTCGCGCGCATCATCCACGATCCACCGGCGTTCAGCCTGGCAGGCGACCTCTACTCCGGCGAGTTCTATCGCCAGTTGTTTCGCGTCCTCGTACGTGGTGGGCGCCTCTTCCACTACATCGGCGACCTCAGCAGCAAATCAGGCAGCCCCGTGACCAGGGGCGTGTTGAAACGCCTCCAGGAGGCCGGTTTCACACGTATCACGCGCAGGCCGGAGGCGTTTGGCGTGGTGGCATATAAGTAGTGCTCCGTCTCATGCTCGTCTCTCCTTCTTTTCCATCGCTCCGCAAAAATCTACCTGTGTGAACATGCGCGCCACTAGGTGGATCGGGCGCGCATGCGACTTTTACGCCTCCTACCCTTAAGCGAAATTTGCTTGTATAATACACTTGCATATAGAAGAATGATGTGTTATACTCTGTACACAAATATCACAGGTTGAAGGGTATGAGATGGTTGAATCAAAACACAAACCGTATGATACGTCGTTAAAATCCCTGCTCCAGGAGCAGGTCGCTGACATGTTGCCCTATCTCTTGCCGGGGTCTGTCTTTGAGCAAGAATTGAACGTGGAAGTCATTCGCCCCACCATGCTCACTGACCGGGTGTACCGGGTGCGCTATCGCGGTCAGCAGCATATCCTGCACCTGGAGTTGGAGACCGGCTCCCTGGTGGAGATGCCCGCCCGGCTGCTGTTCTATCACGCTGGCATTTTTGAGCGTTACGCGTTGCCCGTCATTTCGATGGTGATCTACCCGTTTCAGGTAAGCATGGCAGAGTCGCCTTTGCGAGAGACCAGCGGCCAGCAGGAGATTCTGGTCTTTCACTTTCAAACGCTGCCCCTCTGGAAACTGGATGCCAGGCAGTTTCTCGACCAGCATGCTATCAGCATGTATACG
>JALYVR010000217.1 GCA_030853145.1 Chloroflexota bacterium
CCGCTATAGATCATACCGACGCCGAGAGCCGAGTTGGGGTCCGGTCCCTGGGTTGGATCGTTGGGGTCGGGCTGCTGCGTAGGATCGAGATAGCCGATCTCCTGCGTGCCGACGTTGGGAAAGGTGAGGACCTGCCTGGGAGACAGCGCTGGCGTGCTATTGCTGACCGCTGGTGCGCTCCCGCTCTGGCATGCCGCCAGGATAAGCAGCAGGCAGAAAGCAAGCAGAGCCGTGGATACACGTGAGATGTACAAAATCCAACTCCTGACTTACGACGCGCGGAAACTCACGCCCCAGCCGCCGCGCGGGTACTCCCACTCGATGGCCTTGCGGTCACAGGCGACATAACACGTTCCGCATTCCAGACAGTGCTCATAAGAGAAGTGCATTTCGCCTCCCAGGAGTTCAAAGAGACCCGCCGGACACACATAGACGCAGGGGGTGAGGTCGCACCCCTGGCACATCTCACTATTGACACGAATATGCGGCTGCTTATCAACGTTGAAACGTACTAAGTCCAGGCGCTCTTCTACGGGTTGCATGGCGGCTCCTCCTAGAAAAATAAGGCTCGTCCGGCTTGCCAACTGTCGCGGAGTAGTGTGCGCAAGGGCACCTTTCCACGTAACGTGTCAAGCAGGGTGCGTCCCAACTTGCGGCGCGGTTTTCCGTCTGAGCGAAATATGTTTTCGGCGGCCTGGCAGAGTAGCTCAGGATAGAGATTTTGCAAGCGCTCATTATTTATGAAGTTGGGCGCGTTGCGAAAACGTTTCATGTCTTGTAGCACGAATCCCTCTTCCAGGCGCTTGCGGTAGCCTGCCATGCTGGCCGCCAAGAAATCGCTCCTGGCGTGCGCCTCCTGAGCTGTGGCGGCGGCCGCCAGACCGGAGGCGATGGCGAAGTTCATGCCTTCCAGGAAAAGCCCGGCCGCGAAGACGAAGCCAGCCGCGTCGCCCACTACCAGTAGACCCCCGCGCGACAACTGGGGCAGCATGGCCCACCCGCCTTCGGGTATCATATGTGCCGAATATTCGATGGTCACGCTATCACGCACGAGAGGCGCGACGGCCGGGTGACGTTTGAACTGGTCGAGCAGTTCATATGGCTTCTGACGATGTTCCGCCAGGGAGGCGATCTGCGTGATGACGCCGATTGAGAGCGTATCGCGATTGGTGTAGAGGAAGCCGCCCCCCTTTACATCGCCTGACGCAAAGCCAATATACTCGTTGGCCACCCCAGCATCACCGCTCAGGTTAAATCGCTCCTCGATCGTGTGGGCGTCGAGGCGCAGCACCTCTTTGACGCCCAGCGACATCTCGGCGGCATGAAACGTGTGCTGAAGCCCGGCTCTTTTGGCCAGGAAAGAGTTCGCCCCGTCGGCGGCGATCACCACAGGCGCGTATAGTTCGCCCTCGATGCGCCGGCACAACACGCCTACGACCTGGTCTCCGTCGTAGAGCAGATCATCCACTACGGTAGATGTAATGAGTACGGCTCCGGCCTCCTCGGCCTTGCCAGCCAGCCAGCGATCAAATTTGGGACGTAGCAGCATCAAGCCGTTGTAGGGCGGTTGGGCGTAGTGGTTAGTACGAAAATCGACGGAGAGCGCCGCCTCTTTCCCCAGAAAGGTAATGATGCGCCGCGTCAGGTAGCGCTCAATGGGGGCCTCTTCCCAGTAATTGGGCAGCAAGTCGCCCAGCAGTCCAGGAGCGTAGAGCACGGCCCCGGAGACATTCTTCGCTCCCGCATACTCGCCACGCTCAATCAAAGCGACCTGTAGCCCCGCGCGTGCCAGCGCGAGAGCGGCGCTGCTCCCGGCCGGACCAGCGCCCACTACGATGGCGTCGAATTGTTGCTTCACGTTTTCATACCGCTCTTAGCACTCGTTTCAAGCCTCTTCCCTGCCCCTGAATAACCATGCGAGGAGAGTCTGCTCGTTATTATACTCTCAAGGCTATTCCTTCTGAGCAAAAAAGTCAAGGGCAAGCTATCACCTGGGTGCGCCACAGCTTTTTGCAAAAGATTTGACCCTTGACTTAGAGTCAGCTCTAAGGTGTATGCTTCTTTCAGAACCGAGAAAGGAGTGAAAAGAGTAGTGATGACTATCCAGGAAGTAGCTGAGAAGACTGGCATCTCAGCCTATACCATTCGCTTTTATGAGAAGAGCGGGATACTGCCGCGCATTCAGAGAACGCAGGGAGGTATTCGGCAGTTCACAGCGGCGGATGTCAGCTTTCTCCTGTTCCTTATGGAACTCAAAAGGACCGGCATGTCGCTGGAAGAGATCGCCGAATTTACAGAAGATGGCTGCCTCCTTGAACGACTCCAGCAAGGAGACATTCCCCAACAGCCAACGGAGAGGCGCATCGCTATTCTGCGTAAACATAAGCAGCGCCTCTATGAGCAACGTTGTCAGCTTGATTACTTGCTCGATGCTGTAGCGCAAAAAATACAATTCTACGAACAATACCTGGAAGACAGCCAAAGTAACAACACTGAAGTACTATAAAACGACTGAGAAGGAGAAAAACCACATGCGTGCAGTTGTTATTCCTCAATTTGGAGACTCTGATGTGCTTGAGATCCGCGAAGTACCTATTCCTCAACCAGCAGCAGGGCAGGTAACCATTCAGGTGGCCTATGTAGGCGTAAACTATGCAGATCTCATGGCACGTCAGAGAGGGTACATGGTAGAGCACTTGCCATTTGTGCCTGGCTATGAAGTGGCGGGGTATATTCATGCCGTCGGCCAGGGGGTTAAGGGATTACACGTGAGCCAGCCAGTGGCTGCATTGACTGTAAGGGGGGGCTACGCTGAATTCGCGCTCGCCAGCGCCATGTTAACATTTCCTTTGGACCAGCAAGAGCAGAAGATCGAACTGACTACGGCAGCAGGGTTCCCTGCCACCGGGCTGACAGCGTACAATCTCCTCGCTGATGTAGCACGCTTACGGCCAGGAGAATCGGTCCTCGTCCACGCGGCTGCCGGCGGTATTGGCACCGTCGCAGCACAGATAGCCAGACATTTGGGAGCCGGACAACTTATCGGCACCGTCGGCAATCGTGACAAAGTTTCTTCTGCCCTGTTTGCTGGCTATGACCAGGTTGTGCTACGCAAGGATTTTGTGCAAGCTGTTCAAGAGGCAAGTGGGGGAAAGGGAGTCGATATCGTGCTCGATTCTGTCGGCGAACCAGCGCGCAGCCAGAGCCTCTCACTCCTTGCTCCTTTCGGGCGGCTCGTCGTCTTTGGCAATGCAGGGGGTCAGCCTGACATATCCTTTACACCTATGAGTCTTTTAGCAGACAGCAGGGCTATTATGGGATATAGCATCACTGGACTCACCCAATCAGCCCCACACCTTGTGGCGGAGACAGCTCGCAAGGTGCTCCCTCTGATTGCCAATGGAGAGGTACGCATTGATGTCACCACTATTCTACCGCTAGAGCAGGCGGCCGAGGCACACCGGCTTATGGAGAATAGAACTGCCACTGGCAAGCTGCTGCTCCGTCTATAGGACTACATGTAGGCGACTGCTTGCCTGAACATTCCCTGTGCAAAAAGCTGTGGCGCACCCCTATCACCTCTACAGATGGTGGCGCGCCTCATAGGCGAAACCCCAATCGAGCAAGCTTGCTGCATCTTGATCTCGCTGATCCGAGCCAGGACTGCCCAGGATGGTGCCGATCAGACGGTGTCCGTTTTGAACGGCGGCAAAGACCAGGCACCAGCCGGCCTGGCTGGTGGAGCCTGTCTTGATGCCGATCATGCCTGGATACGTCGCCAGCAGGGTGTTGGTGGTCTGCCAGGGGTAGGAGCGATGGAACTGCGTGGGAGGAACCATATATGCTTGCAGTTTGACGATCTGCGCGAAGAGGGGATAGGTCATCGCGTAGCGCCCCAGATGTGTGAAATCGGCCGCTGTAGTATAGTGCTCTTCGGAAAGAGAGGTCAGCCCATCAACCGTGCTAAAATGCGTGTGGGACAGACCTAAACGCGCGGCTTCGGCATTCATCCTGCGCACAAACGCCTGTGGCGAGCCTGCTACAGCATCGGCAATCGCTATAGCGGCATCCGCTCCCGATGGGATCAGCAGGCCATACAGCAGCGTGCGCAGGGTCAGTTGGTCGCCAACCACCAGTTGCGCGCTGCTCCCACCATCCACGTTCACCCGGTCGACAGCATCCTGGTGAATCGTTACGATCTGGTCCAGGTTGCCTGACTGTATAGCTACTATGGCGGTCATGATTTTGGTCGTGCTGGCCATCGGCAGTGGCGTGGTAGCATGCATGCTAGCTAAGACGCGGCCGCTGTCCATATCGCTGAGATACACTGCCTGCGCGTCAACGGAGGGTGGCGTGTCGGGATTGGGCGTGGGCGTGGGCGTGGGCGGCAGAGGCGTCGGTGATGGCGTTGGTGTAGCTGTGGGCGTTGGTGTGGGCGGTACGGGAGTTGCAGCCAGACCCAGGTACCCCAGGAAACGCGATTCAATGGGTGAACAGGCAATGGCTGTGAACACAAACACGGCCAGGAAGAGAATAAGGACTATCGGTATAGCAAACGAACGCGCTCGCATGAGTGATCTCCTCCAGTTTTTCTTCTTAACTGCTTCATAGATGAATTGATATCATACAATACGTTCTTTCCCTGGAGGTTCATCACGGAATGATAACCATTGCATCGCTGCTGACCCTATCCTCTCCCGCTGGACGCAGGCCAAACTGGTGGGTCCAGAGTTCTGAGCCGTCCGTGACTCTGTAGATATGCAATATGTTTCCCGATGATGTATCAGGCGACTGCTCAGCAAGATAGAGCATACCGTTGCTCACTGTTGTTGGTGCGAAGCCCGCGAGGTTGCTATACTTCACCGGCCGGTTCCAGCGTGTTGCCCCTGTCGTGACATCAAGGGCTAACAGTTCTTCGTGATTGGTATCCGTTGTATGCAAAATGTAGAGGATGCCGTCCGCAGCAGTCAAGGGACCGCTCGTCTCTGTGCAGGTGTTAAGAGCACTACAATGGCCTGTATTATAGGACCAGCGCACCTTCCCATTCTGGCTATTAAGCGCGTTGATACTCACAGTATGAGAACGCATAGCATAGACAAAAACCACGCCGCCTGTTGGTTTCACGTCGAAGTAAAGAATATCTCCTTTATCGGAAGTCCACAGGGGTGCGCCAGTCTGAACACTATAGGCGGAAATATACGGATTAGTCGACGCGTCGGGATTGGAGGGGGGTGTGGACATAGTGACATAAATGGCGTCATTCGTAGCTGTTAGTGTTCCCATCATTTGCCCCTGTTTGCTCGGCTTCTGCCAGCGTATAGAGCCATCAAGCGCGTTGAAGGCATAGAGCGTGTTTGCCGAGTCATCATAGATCGTGTTTCCCACAAGCGCTATAGAAAATAGCTCGTTTCGCCAGTTGAAGGTTCCGGTCTCCTGCTTTTGCCAGTGTACCTGTCCGCTAGCGGCATCAAGCGCGGAGAGCGCGTTCCCTGTCGATTTGAAATATACAAGCCCATTGGCTGCTCCCACGATAAATCCGCCTGTATGTGCATGGCTCCAGAGGGGTGCTCCATTGCTTGGATTCAGTCTGTACAGGTTCTCGTACCCTGTCTGCACATTCTTCAAGCCGTCTTCCACGTAGATGAAGCCATCGCTCACCCATAGACTGCTCGTACCTTGCATCATCCGCTGCCAGCGTAGCGCGCCATTTGTGGTATCCAGCGCCTCTATGTCGGTGCGCGTGCCGATGTAGAGGTTTCCACCCACCATATAGAGCTTTTGTCCATCGCTGTCTAGCCGGTGATGCCAGCTCTCAGCCCCCGTCTTGCTGTCCAGTTTGTACACCATTCGATCATCTTGTTACGTGCGACGCGCTGGAGCCAGGCAATCTGTTCACGCTCGCGCAACTCAAAGACTTTCCCGTGCTCAAATGCGGCCAGGAAGACCTCCACCAGCAGGTCTTCGGCGTCTTCATATGAAGGCACGTGGAGTCGCAGGTAGCTAAAAATAACTGGCGCGTACCGCCGGTAGAGACTGGCTGCCGGTGAGTCATCCAGAGATGGCCATCCGGGTGATTGTCGCATGACATGCCCCATAGATGTGGATCACGCTTGTTGAGCGTCTCACCTTGTTCATCGTTTGGGGTGGGGAAATGTCACAGCAAAAAATACGCGCCCAGCTTACCACGCGTTCCAGTGTAGCACCGTATCAAGCGCTTCACGCGGCGCTGGCTTGAAATCTGTACCTGTTGTGTAGGCGACAGGGAGCAGCGCGGCCTGCGTGATATTGTCGTAGGGGATGCCGAGTACCTCGGCGGCCTCCCGCTCGTAGGTGAGGTGCAGGGTGGTCCAGGCTGTGCCGAGACCGCGGGCGCGAGCGGCTAGCATGAAGCTCCAGGTGGCGGGCAGAATAGATCCCCAGGCGCCGGCCTGGGCGCCGCTGGGCAGTTCGTCGAGGCGGCCGCTGATGCACGGGATGACATGCACCGGGACTTCATGGAAATGCGCGGCGAGGTAATCCGCCGAGTCTACCACGCGTTTTTGGATCTGCGCGCGAGCTGAATCTTGCACGGCTGCCCTCGTGGTCGATGCCTGGCTCTGCCGATAGGCTGCGAATGAGCGGCGATAGAGGTCGGCGAGGCGCAGGCGCTTCTCGGCATCGGTCACCACCACGAAGTGCCAGCGCTGGCTGTTCCCGCCTGTCGGAGCCTGGAGCGCGATCTCCAAACACTCGCGCAGCACTTCCGGCTCAACAGGGCGCGCCAGGTCGAGTCTCTTGCGCACCGAGCGCGTGGTGGTAAGCAGTTGATCGGGGGAGAGGTCAAGGAAAGGCATATGATCCTCCTGTTAAGGTCTGTTTACTGCCGCAGCGTTGTGTCGATGGAGTGCGTGAGAAATACGGCGGCATATCAGGGACGTAACACAATACACGTCGTTGTCCCATGAGCATATAACTTCCCGGAAGCATCGGTCAAGCGTCCCTCGGCGGTGGCGATGCGCCCTCCCAGGTGGATCACCTTCCCCTCACAGTACACCGTGCCGGTCCTGTCTGTCACCGGACGCAGGTAGTTCGCCTTTAGTTCAAGCGTGGTATAGCCAGTTCCAACAGGAAGCATCGATTGGACCGCGCACCCCATCGCCGAGTCAAGTAACGTTGCTAGCACGCCTCCATGCACTGTTCCCAACGGATTATAGTGATACTCTGCCGGCTCCATGGCAAAAACAATGCGCCCTTCGCCGGCTTCAGTGATCCACATCCCCAGCAGAACTGCTAGCGGTGGCGGCGGCAGCTCTCCCGATTGCAAGGCTTCCAGGTAGCGCATGCCGCTCAGCGTCTTGCCTGCCTGCACAGCCACTGCTGGGTCTTCCCAGGTAATGGTACGGCTGCGACTCGTGGGTGAATCATTCATAGGGAGGTCCTTTCAGCTACATTTGAAAAACAGACCAAATGGTCTGAAGTCAAGTATAAGCAAAATTGGACCCTTGTCAAGAGAGCCAGGTGCTCCGGTGCTTCATCCCTGTAAAAAGCCATCATCTACGCTTGTTGCGCAGTCTTCGCTGTTTTGGTTGGTTGCTCATCGAGGGCGGCAACCTGGGCGCGTGCCGCGCGCAAGGCACTCACCTTTGGCCAACACGCCAGCGCCATGACAACGAGCAACAATCCGGAATTGAAATCGGTCGCCATGCCGGTCAGGATCATGCCGAAGGCT
>JALYVR010000218.1 GCA_030853145.1 Chloroflexota bacterium
ATCTATTTACCCAACATGCTCACCCAGCAGCTTGGATTCTTCAAGCAAGAGGGACTGGAAGTGACGCTGATCGACGAGGCCTCGGGGCAATCGTCGGAGAATGAGGTGCTGGCGGGCCAGGTAGATGCAGGCTCTGGCTCGTACAACCACACCATTGAGTTGCAGCCCAAGGGCAAGCAAATGGAGTCCGTGGTGTTGTTGAACATCGCGCCCGGTGAGGCCGAAGTCGTTTCCGCCAAAGCGGCCAGCCAGATCCACTCGGTCAAAGACCTCAAGGGCAAGAATCTGGGCGTCACTGAACTTGGCTCCGGCACGCAAACCCTGACCACCGCGCTGCTGCACAATGCCGGGATCACGCCAGACCAGGTGCATTTTGTGCCGGTGGGCGCCGGTGATACCTTTATCGCCGCACTACAACAGGGGAAGATCGATGCCGGTATGACGACCGAGCCGACGATCTCGCGTGTCTTATCGAGCGGCGTCGGCAAAGTCCTGGTCGACTTGCGCTCGCCGCAGTCCACGCAGGCGGCGCTTGGCGGACCGTACCCGTTCATCTGCCTGTTCATGAACAACGCGTATGTCGACAGCCACAAAGGTGTTGTCCAGAAACTGGTGAGCGCGTACGTCAAGACCCTGAAGTGGATTCATACGCATACAGCCGAGCAGGTCGCGGCGATGATGCCGGCCGACTACTACGCCGGCAATAAAACCCTCTACGTGACGGCCCTGCAAAACCAGATGGCCATCTTCAGTCCGGACGGGATGATGCCCACTGGCGCACCTGAGTCGGTGCTCAGCGTTGAGAATGCCAGCAAACTGATCCCAGCGGGCAGCCAGATCAATCTCAGCCAGACCTATACCAACGAGTTTGTCAGCAACGCGTCCTGATCGTTAACTGTGACGGAGACCATTCCAGATAGGGGGTAAGCAGCCTGCTTATCCCCTATCTACGTTCATAGACGATCTAGTACGTCAGGTGCCAAAACGTATCTTGATAGGTGGCTCGCCTATTATACTGAGTATGACTACATAAATAGTGGAATAACGTTCGCATGCACCCCTTCGTAACCCTAGTTTTCTCATTGTAATTGTATCATTTTTGTCAAGCCCTCGACATCGTGCTTTCGGACGGTGTTTTTGGAGCGCGCCTTCTCTATACTGTCCACCGAAC
The DNA here is from genome assembly GCA_030853145.1 of Chloroflexota bacterium. GTDB lineage: Bacteria > Chloroflexota > Ktedonobacteria > Ktedonobacterales > Ktedonobacteraceae > JALYTT01. Next base: position 1,172 of record JALYVR010000218.1, read on the forward strand.
CAGTTGAACAGATGAGAAAGGAAAACACGTGCTCCAGGCCTTTACCTCGTTCCATCATCGCAACTATCGTCTGTACTGGTGCGGCCAGATGATCTCGCTGATCGGTACCTCTATGCAAACTATCGGGCAAGCCTGGCTGGTACTGGAACTGACCCACAGCGCCTGGCAGCTTGGTCTGGTAGGCGCGCTGCAAGCGCTGCCGATCCTCCTCTTCTCGCTCCTGGGAGGCATCTTTGCCGATCGCTGGCCCAAACGGCGTATCTTGCTCGTGACCCAAACGGCGGCTATGGCGCAGGCGTTTCTCCTCTGGGTCCTGATAGGTACTGGCACCATCCAACTCTGGCATCTGTATGTTCTGGCGCTGCTGCTGGGGCTTACGAACTGCCTGTATAGGCCGGCGAGTTGGGCGTTCGTCGTCGAGTTGGTCGGGCGCGAGGACCTGCCTAATGCCGTTGCCCTGAACTCCTCGCTTAGTCAGATGACGCGCATTGTGGGGCCCAGCCTTGGAGGTATCGTGATTGCCGCCAGTTCCGTGACTATGCTCTTTCTACTCAATGCATTCAGCTTTCTGGCGGTGATTGGGGGCCTGATGCTGATCCATAGCCATGAGTTGCACATCCAGGTGCCTCAACATCCCAGCGCACCTGCTCGGCAGAAAACCTGGCAGAGCCTGCGCGAGGGCCTGAACTATGTCTGGAAAACGCCTGCAGTGCTCGTGATGACCCTGGTGGTTGGTCTGGTGTTGCTCTTTGGCTCGAACTTCGGCGTCGTCCTGCCGCTTCTGGCCACGGATGTGCTCCATGTTGGAGCCATGGGTTTTGGCTTTCTCTCGGCTGCCATGGGCGTGGGTGCGTTGCTCTCGGCGTTGTGGTTGGCCTGGAGGAACCAGGAGCCAACGATCCGCCGCGTGCTGCTCGGCGCGCTGATCTTTGGGGTGTTGGAGGCGGTTTTTGCGATCTCGCGCATGTATCTTCTGTCATTGGTGCTCATCGCAAGCGTCTGCTTCGCGGAGACGGCCTTTGCTACCCAGGCTATGACCGCGCTGCAAACGGTTGTCCCAGATCACCTGCGCGGGCGTGCTACCAGTGTGCAGGTCCTCCTCTTCGACGGAAGCCTTCCGCTGGGATACCTGCTGGTTGGCTGGCTCTCAGGTCTCTACGGGGCTTCTGTCACTCTGCTCATCTGCGCTTTGCTCAGCCTGCTGGTTGCGGGAATCGGCTGGATGCTGCGGAAACCGGCGGAGCAGGGTAGTGGACCACAGCCCCTTGTGGGACCATTGCTAGGGCAGGATGGAACTGCCAGCAGCGAATAGGCATCCTGGCTCCCTATCCGTTAGTTGGGGGTACACCCGGCGGAACAAAAAATGGTTATGATGGCGATTTGGTGATATATTCTTATGTGAGAAGAGTCCAGTGAACACACACGCTGGGAGAAAGGAAGAGATCTATGTCAGACCTTGCACCTGTGCAGGGACTCCACCATATCAGTATTGTATGCGCGAACGCGCAACGGACCGCTGACTTCTACACCGGGGTCCTGGGTCTGCGCTTCGTTAAGAAGACGGTCAACTTTGATGATCCCGAAAGCTATCATCTCTACTTCGCCGATGAGGTCGGCCACCCCGGTTCCGCCATCACGTTCTTCGAGTGGCCCGGCGCCTCCAGGGGGCATCCAGGTATCGGCGGCACCCATCACGTGGCCTTGATTATCCCCGACTACCAGGGTCTGTTGAAGTGGAAACGCCGGCTGAACGATCTGGGTATACCGGTCGATGGGCCGCTGGATAGGCACTACTTTCGGAGCATCTACTTCAATGATCCCGACGGCACGATCCTGGAGATCGCCACAGAGGGGCCGGGCTGGACCATCGATGAAGCCAGCGATGCACTTGGCACGACCTTCAAGGAACCACCGGCTCAGATGCTCGTCGATAATCGGGACGAGGCGCGCATTCAGGCCGAGACCTGGCCCGAACCTGTGCCTGAGATCAGCAGCGATATGGCGCTCAAGCACGGCATGCACCACATCACAGCGATCGCTACTGATATCGAGCGCACCCATGCATTCCTGAGTGGTCTGCTCGGTCTGCGGCGCGTCAAGATGACCTCGAACTTCGACGATCCCACCTCTGCCCACTGGTACTGGGGTGTCGGCGATGGCCGCCCCGGCACGCTCATCACGTATTTTGAGAATAAACACAATCGCTGGGGCCGCATGCAGATGGGCGCCGGTCAGACCCATCACTATGCTTTCGCGCTGCCCGACGAAGAGTCGCAACTGGCCTGGCGTGAGCGACTGGTGCGGGCTGGCCTGCGCGTGACGCCTGTGCTTGATCGCATCTACTTCAAGAGTATCTACACCAACGATCCCGACGGACATATCGTCGAGCTGGCTACCACCGGTCCGGGCTTTGCCGTTGATGAGCCGGTCAGTGAACTGGGCCAGCACCTGAAGCTGCCCCCTTGGCTGGAGAAGGATCGCGCGGCGCTGGAACGTAGCCTGCGCCCCATTACGCTAGCAGGGGACCAGCCAATGGAGGAGAGAGTATGAACGAATTTCTGCCACCCGGTGCGGTGACCGGACCGCATCAAAACCAGCCGGTCCTGCTGGCCGGCGAGCCACTGGCGACGGCGCGAGCTGCCCTGCTGCTGCTGCACGGCCGGGGAGCGTCAGCCCAGGATATCCTGACGCTCGTTCCAGAGTTGGAGCCGCAAGGCTTCACCTGTATCGCGCCACAGGCAGTTCAGAGCACCTGGTATCCGAACAGCTTCCTCGCTCCCATAGAGAGCAACGAGCCATGGCTCTCGTCGGCGCTATCGGTCATTGGCGCGGTGCTGGCGCAGGTACAGGCGGCAGGAATACCGGCCGAGCGCACGATGCTGCTGGGTTTCTCGCAGGGGGCCTGTCTTGCTCTCACATACGTAGCGCGCCACGCGCAACGCTATAGCAGCGTGGTAGGCCTGAGCGGTGGCCTGATCGGTCCCGATATGGGAGGGCACGATTATGCAGGCTCGTTGGCAGGAACGCCGGTCTTCCTCGGATGCAGCGACGTTGACCCCCATATCCCCAAAGAGCGCGTCCAACTCGCCGCCAAGACTTTAGAGCTACTTGGAGGAGTGGTGACGGCGCGGCTCTACCCGCGTATGGGGCATACGATAAATCAGGATGAGCTAGAAGCGGTCAAGGCGATGATGGCAGTATAATGGACAGGCTAGCGAGGGGCCGTCGCCTGTTCGAGAAACGCGAGATGAGCCAGGGCTTCTCGTCGCGTATGTCCACACATCTCTTCTGCAGGCTGTAAGGCGTTGCACACTACTGGCCGCTCTGGCTTACCATAAAGCTGACAGCGATTATGCCTTGTCAGGTGAATGCAGCGCACACCAGCGGGCTTGCCATTGGGCATACCGGGGATAGCTGATGAAATCGAAGGCGCGATACAGCATGCCCCACACCCAACTCTACAGTCCATGCGCTCTACTCCTTCGTGATCTCGTGAGAAGGTTGCTTCTCGGGTGAGCCATTTCCTATCGCTCGCTGCCAAACTTGTTCTTGTGCTCTCCTCTGTCTTCGTCTCCTTCTGCTCCAGAGATAGATGGCTCCTATAGTGACCCCCATGATGAAGATCAGGCTTCCCCACGATGCCTCAGGCTCCCCGATTAGATTGATCAGAAGCGCATGCACGAGTACGAAGAGGAGCACGAGTACGAGTACGGCCAGGAGAAGTGCAAAGCAGCCCCAATTTTTCAGTCCTCCAGCCTCAATAAATTTGGTATCTGCTTCTATGTTTCGCGGCTCGTACATACGACCTCTCTTTATTGACCTTCTTCACTGTTATAACATATAGGTATAACACATAAAAGATTGTTTTCCAAGGGAGGCGACATTTTGCAATTCTACATCATTTCCATGACCGCGGAAAACGCGCACATGATTGCCGCCTGGCATTATACAATGCCATACGATTTTTATGATATGGCAAGCGATCCAGAGGACTTGGCGGAGTTTCTTGATCCACAAAGCTGGCCAGAGTCCTGCTATGCGGTCCACGATGAGCGGGACGCGCTGGTGGGATTTTTCAACTATCGGCGGGTGGACGTTGGGGAGGTTGAGATTGGCCTGGGCCTCTGCCCCGATCTCACTGGCCAGAGGCTTGGGCTGGTATTCGTCCAGGCAGGAGTGGCATTCGCGCACACCCATTTCTCCGCAACCCGCATAGGTTTGCGTGTCGCCACATTTAACACACGAGCCATTCGCGTCTACGAGCAAGCTGGCTTCGTCTCTTTAGACACATATATGCAGCGAACGAATGGTGCTGAATACCCGTTTCTGCGTATGGTGCGACACGTACCATGAATAGGATATGCTTTATTTCTTGTCGGACCCAGGTTTTGAGCATACAACAATGTGTTCTCGATGGTTGAAATTTTGGTAAAAAAAGCGTATTGTTTTTTAACAGAGATGTATCTCTGAGTTAACAAGCACGGGCTATAGTTGGAGTACCTTCAGGAATTTTCTTGAAGGTTGGAACCCTCTGGGCAAGAAGCTGGAGATTTCCCATCTTTTCTCATTGACTGCTTTAACTGAGAAAAAATTTGCACATTGGGTTCGTTCAATGAAGGAGCACTGACCTATGAAGAAGCGTTGGCGCCTGATTGCGTCGATAGGAGCTGTAGCAGTTGTGTTGTTTGGGGCTACGATTGGGCTGGTTACCAGGGTTTCTGCGTCCGGTACGCAGGCCAATGACCAGGCATACAGCACGACCACTCCTATTCAACACCTGGTTGTTATCTTCCAGGAAAATGTTTCATTTGATCACTATTTTGGCACCTATCCCTCTGCCACCAACCCCGCGGGTGAGCCAGCTTTCCATGCCAGATCAAACACACCAACGGTTAATGGGCTAACCCCTGCCTTACTGACCAATAATCCCAACGCGGCCAATCCACAACGGCTCGATCGCTCAATGCCGATTACGTGTGACCAGGATCATGCGTATACGGATGAGCAGAAAGCTTATGATCGGGGACTCGTCGATCAATTTGTGCAGTCTGCTTCAGGGAGCCATTGTGCGGATAAATCCATTGTGATGGATTATTACGATGGCAATACCGTCACGGGCCTCTGGAACTATGCTCAGCATTATGCCATGAGCGATAATTCTTTTGGGACCACCTTTGGTCCTTCGACACCCGGTGCGCTGAATCTGGTTTCTGGCCAGACGCATGGCGCGACGCCGGCAAACTTCGGTTTTCCTGGCTATCCGGTGACCTCCAATGGTACCTTATTGAACGATAGTGATCCCGCCTATGATGATTGCTCTGCCAATGGTACCACCGTATCCATGTCTGGTCAGAACGCTGGCGATCTGCTTAATGCGCAGCATGTTACCTGGGGCTGGTTTGAAGGCGGTTTCGCGCCTTCATCTACCGTCAATGGAAAAGCGGCCTGTGGTACGACCCATACCAACATCGGTGGTGCTGTTGTGACGGACTATATCCCCCACCACGAGCCATTCCAGTATTACCAGTCCACCGCCAATCCCCATCACCTGTCCCCCTCTTCACCCAAGATGATCGGGAAAAGCGATCAGGCGAATCACCAGTACGACCTGCAATACTTCTGGACGGCTGTGAACGAGGGACAGATGCCCGCCGTAAGCTTCCTCAAAGCTCCCGCGTACCAGGATGGGCACGCTGGCTACTCCGACCCCCTCGACGAGCAAACATTCGTGGTCAATACCGTCAATAAGCTGCAAAAAACGCGCGCGTGGAAAAATACGGCCGTCGTTATCGCCTACGATGACTCGGATGGCTGGTACGATCATGTCCTGGGTCCCATCGTGAATCAGTCAAACGATCCCAATGATGCCCTGACCGGACCCGGCTCATGCGGGACCGCTAAAGCCGGCGCCTATGAGGGCCGCTGTGGCTATGGGCCTCGCCTGCCGTTGCTGGTGATTTCGCCCTTTGCTAAAGAGAACTTTGTCGATCATTCTGTCACGGACCAGTCTTCTATCCTGCGCTTCATTGAAGATAACTGGAAGCTGGGCAGGATTGGCGATCAGTCCTTTGATGCCCTGGCGGGAACGCTGAACAACCTGTTCAATTTCCATGACAAGGATGGTAGACACCTATACCTGAACCCCACTACAGGTGAACCTGGCAGTAACTGAGATGGGTGTCCTGATGTGTGCCCTCTGGTAGAGGTACCACACCAGTGAGAGAATGGGAACAGGGGAGTGTGAGTATCCTCAGCACAAAAAATGGGTGCTGAGGATACTCACACTCCCCTGTTGAAGACCGATTCCTTTGTTGGCCCCGGTGACCAGGGCAACAGGTTGGCTTGCATAGTAATCTCCCTTTCTGCATCGATGTGTGGCCAATGCCGCCTTGCTGTAAATGCAAAGGTTGTCAGAGCGAAAATCACAGAAGTATCTTTTCGTCCCTTACAAGTGCCAACGGCCAGAGGGAGCGGTTCGTAGATTGCCTCCCGCGCATCTCGGCGTTGTGGCACGCTCACCCGTCCAGAAACACC
>JALYVR010000219.1 GCA_030853145.1 Chloroflexota bacterium
CTCTTATGTAGCTGACGATCATCTGCTCGGGTGGCTCGCGAACCTTGAACGAGCACGGATCTTCCTCCAGGGTGTCAAGACGATCTATCTTGGACACGGCAAGTCAGGCTCACTTGACCTGCTCGATACTCAGAGAGATTATCTCCTGGCATACTGTACTGCAGTGAAAGAGTTAGCGCAAGGAGAGGCAAGGCTTACAGAGACAGCCAAACAAGCATTAGTCGCACGGATGCAGCAATATGCACCGGATGCGCTACTGACCTTTATGATTGCCCTGGGTGCTGATGCCGTCGCGGCTGAACTCGCAAGGGGAAAGTAAGAGCAACCAGGGAACACAGCTAGCATAGAAACACTGGTGAGAACGATAGGAACAATCCTCGTCTCTCGATAGAGCAAGAACAACTATCACCCTTTGTCCTCCTGATAAAGGGTGATAGTTTCAAATTCCTACAATGACCGCTGTGGCGCATATTCATGAGCGGCTTCCTGATAGGGATAGCCTTCCGCGTAAGCATGGCGCTCATCTTTAGGCTGGGCCACCGGCTCATATCCTGGGCCGAGCATCACCTGGGCAAACGCGCCTGAGATGTAGGCCAGGCCGTTGAGCAGATACAGCGAGACGAGGCCAAGGACGATACCTGCTGGTATGCCAATGAACGAACGCACCATGGCCAGCGGATCATACACGTTATTAAACCAGCCAACGAAAGGCATCCATGAGTTAGAGTCGATATGCTGAGTATGCAGCAGGCCATCGATGCTGACGTTGAGCACGTAGGCTAGAGGCTCTAGTACAAGGGCGAACGTGGTGGTCAGCAGTGTCACGACCAGGCAGAATGAGATGATACCCAGCGGGAACTTGATGAGCGCATACAGCAGACCCTTCCAGGTCAATGGGTCGCTAAGCGTTTTTCTGGCCCAGCCGCGTAAGCCACGCTGCACATCTGTGCGCGGCAACGGTCCGGGGATGTATACATGCAGCAGGTGGCCAGCCAGGTCACGCTCCATAGCCGCCATAGCCTGGATGCCTGCCAGCGTCAGCAGCAACACAGGAATGCCGACCCAGAGGATCACTGTGCCCAGGCCTACGGATAGTCCTACCACCAGGAGGATAAAGTAGATCAAACCCAGAGGAAATGACAGTAAGAGGTACAGCATATTGCTGGCAGTATGCCTGTGTTTGCGGGTCTGTATAGATTGCATCATTTCGTGTACTCCTTTGCAAGACGAGCGGTAAAATCGACGATCATTGTTGTCGTTCGTATGTCTCGTTATGCAAAGGATACTGCCAAAGCTTCACAGGAATATGCCAAAAGTGTTACAGTTGTATGTCCTCACGTCGCGCTCTCGTCCGCGCGCGTTGCCGCTTCGCCTCAAGCAACTTCTCCGAGACCGAGACATCTGGCGGCGCGACCTTTGACGCGGAACCTCTTTCGCCACGGATCACCGGCTTCTCCACAGGTGTCATTAGACGCACCTCACTACTGGCGGCGCGCGATGTGGGGCTGGTGACACGCTGACGGCGCTCCTCGCGATGCGCGCGCACTGTGCCAAGCGTCGAGCCGATCACTGTGTCCTTGAGTTGCTCGCCCTCTCTCATTTTGAGGGATGTTCCCTTGCGCGCGCCCTTCAGCCACCTGACGCCCATGCCTAGAAATTCCAGGCTGACAAGGCGGCGCGCCGCGATATCTACCGGCAGGAGGAGCGCTGCCAGGGCCAACAACCAGAAAGTGATCGGGAGCGAGGCCGAGACAGGCGGCAGGTTCTGGGTGAACGCCGGCTGGTAGTCACTCGCGCCCAGCAATTGTCCTCCTCCGGCCCGCGCCAGCAGCGTGAGGAAGCGCGTATCCGTCCCCAGGCTGCGATATTCGGGCGAATAGGGCACCACCAGTCCCGTTGTGCTCGCCAGGCGGCCGGCCGAGCCTTTATCGCCGGCCTGCCAGGTGATGCGCAGCAAATACGCTCCCACCTGCCCGGTTGGAAAGCTGCCCTGCCAGCGTCCCGGCGCGGTCGGTTGCAGCGTGACCGTCTGCTGTTGCAGATCAGGCGTGATCACTACGGCCTGCACCTGCTGCTGCGTGCCGGCCCCCACAGGCGTGCCAGAAGGCAGATCGACCGTCAGTTGCCCCGTGGCTCCCACAACCACCGCGTTGACATTCAGCGCGCTATCGGGCGTAGGCAGCGTCCAGGTGACAAGGTTCGCCCACCAGCGCGCGGCGCCGTCCCACGAGAGCCAGCGCGCCGTCCAGAGTCCCTGGGCATCGCTCGTCCAGGCGGCGACACGCCCAAGCCCGTACTGCCAAACGGCAAGCACCGGATCATCCAGGTGACTGATAAGCACCAGTTGGGCCGCGGCTTTGGGCGTGGTTGCCACGTAGCCGTTGAGTCCCGGCAGCGGCCCCAGACCAGTCAGGATAGGGTGATTGCCGACAATGGCTGGCACAAACGGCTCCTCAATCACCGCTCGCCGCGCCACCTGCTGCGTCTCCTTGAGCAAGATCTGTGGAATCGTCGTGGGGTCGTCGGCCCTGTAGAAACGCCCCTTGCCCCAGAAGGCTATCTGCGCCATCATGTTGAGTTCATCGTAGGATTGCGCGTTGGTAGCCACCGTCGAGATGGTAATATGCTCACTTGCCATTTTATACACTTGCGGCTGGAAGTCGCTAGTGGCATCTCCATCCCCCAGCAGGATCACATGCTTGATCTTCGCATCGGTATGCAGCAAGACGTTCTCGGCATTGATGAGGTCCGGTGTATAGCTGCCAGGGTCATTGGGGTTCATGGCATCGATGGCCTTGTCTATCGCCGCGCGATTCGTGACATGCTGCATAGGAATAGCCAGCGTGCCATCGGCGGCGGAGATACCCACCTGGTCACGCGGCGTCAGCAGACTGATCACGCCCTTGGCGGCCTCTTTGGAGATGTTGATGCCGGTATCGTTCTCCAGGCTTTCGATAATGAGCACGACCGCGATGGCGGGCGTGTCCTTGTGTTGCGGGATATCCATCTTCACCGGCAGCGTCTGCTCCAGCGGCGTGTTGGCGTACCCACCCACGCCGTAGCTGTTCTGCCCTCCGCTGACCACCAGGCCTCGTCCAAGATCGCGTACAAACGATTGCAGCACCTGCATGCGCGTGGTCCCCAATTCGACCGCCGGCACATCAGCCAGCACGACGCTGGCGTAATCTGCCAGCCTATCAAGCGATGTCGGCACATCATTGGGCGTGCCCACTACCACCCCTAGTCCTGTCGCGCGCAGCGCGGCGACAATATTATGGCCCTCGCCCGGACTGCCCTCGATGACGAGCACATGCGGCGGGCCTTGCACATTGATAAACGCCGCCGCCTCGTTGTTGCCCGCGATGGTATCCTGCGTCGGCTGCAAGGTGACGCGCAAGCTGTGGAAGCCCGGTGGGGGCGCAAGCAACCCGTAGACAACCTCCTGCTGCCCGGCTGCGAGCTGAAGCTCCTGCTGCGACAGCAACGCGCGGTCAAGATAGAGCCGCAGCGTGACCAACTGCGCTACCGAGGTATAGAGCCTGACATGCAGGAGAAAGCGCTCGTTGCTATGCAGCTCGGTGGGGGCCGTCAGACCGTCAATGCGCGCCTCCGCCCCGTTCGAGGTGGGTAGCGGCACGATATCCAGGCGGATGCCCTCCTGCTGCAACAACTGCGCCTCCTGTAAGGCGTCTCCCAGGTTCTGTTGCCCATCGGTCAGCAACACAATGCGGCGCTGGGTGTCGGCTGGCAAGATGGCCGATGCCAGGCGCAGCCCGGCCGCGAGATCAGTATAGTTGGTATCAGGTGTTGACTGGAAGTGCTGGAAGTCGATCTGCGAATGTACTGACTGTTCGACCAGCGCGTTGCGGCCTACTGCGACGATGCCTACCTGGTCATCTGGCCGCTTGTATCGCAGGGCACCGCTAATCCACTGCTCAATGAAGGCCCGCTGTGGCCCCGTGCTATCAGAGATATCCCCCACAAACACGACGGTCTGCCGCGATACGGGCTGCGACCAGATCGCCCCGGCCAGCGCGCAGATGATGAGCGCGAACAGGGCCAGGCGACAGCCGAGTATCAGGCGCCGCTGCCCTTTGGGGAAGGGCAGGGACATGCGCCGCCAGGTGAGAAACACTGCAACGCTGACAGGCAGGAGCAATAAAAGCAACAGCGGCTGTTCAAAGCTTAGCACGCCGGCCTCCTTTCAATTGGGGCCACGAGCCTTTACGCCTCGCTCGCCTGGCAGCCCTGGACACTTGCTTGACGACTCCCTGGTAACGCGTCTCGACCTCGCTGCGCATGTTAGCAAACGCGCCTGGTGGCGTGGCCGGCTGCCCGCGCAGGCCCGCGCGTGTGGCTACCGGACGTTGCGCGCTGGACGTGCTCTGCGCTTGATAGCCGCGACTGAAGAGCCACCACTCGACGCATAACACGAGCAGCAGGAAGGCCGCGATCCACGGCCATACCTCGCGCAGCACACGCGGCACACCAGCGCTGCCGGCGCTGAAATCGGCGCTGTGGACAACCGGTAGTTGCGCGCTGGGCGCCAGGCGCGATTGCGTTGGATCAAACATATTCACCACGAAGGTCCCGTAGCGGTTCTGCCCATGCACACGCTGCGTGACCTGGTAGACGCCCATGCGGTTGGTGTCGGCAAAGGCGGCCACCGGAAACGGCGGCGCCAGCGTGACCTGCTGCTGAGCAGGCGTGGTGATCGTGACCTGGTCCGCCCCCGGCCACGTCTGCAACGTGACGGGCACGCCTGGCGCGACCTGCCCATCGCCCACCACGGGCGGCGGCAGGAACCAGTTCGCCAGGTTATACATCAGCAGCGGGAAACTGGGCTGCAAGGGAAAGTCGGTATCGTGCAGGTCAAAGCCGAGCACCGCGATGCGCCTGTTGGCCTGCTCCCCGGCGATGAGCAGCGGCGTCTCGCTGGCGCTAATCATCGGTTGCGCCCACACCTGCGCCGTCAGCTTGTGACTGCCACGCAGTGTGTGAATGCTACCAAGATCAACGTTGCGCAGCAAGGTATCGCTATTGTTCCCAGCGTTGATATGGCTGACATTGATCGTCGGCCCCGACGTACCAAAGATATAGGCGCCCGCCGGTGGATTGACGAAGAAGATGCCCCCTCCAGGCAGAGTGGGCGGCGCGAAGCCATCGAAGACCGTCAGGTCATAATTGCCAGCGTTGACGTACTTCTGCGGGGTCGTTTCGAACAGGTCTACATTTGCTTGCAGGCGCAGCGCTGTCTCCAGAAAATTGTTGCCCGCTGTCACCAGCAGCACGCGCCCGCGCATGGAGCCACCAACGACCGCCCAGGCCTCGTGATCGACCGTCATAGCATCCTGGGAGACGAGCCGCGCGTGCAAAATGTGCGCCGTCCCCGGTAAAGGGCTCCACTCTAACGCGCCACTGCTGCCCGCCGCCAGGACTATCGTCTGCACGCTCACCAGTGTGCCATCCGCGTACAGTTCGACAGGTATTGAGCGCTGCTGGTGGCTGTAGTTAGCGATCTGGGCCAGCCCCACGAGGTTGCCCTGCACTGTGCGAGCGGCGAGCGCCAGCAGGGCCGCGTTGGGCGCATCCGTGCCGATACGCAGATAGCGCACCGGGAACGGCAGCGTCAGCGTCTGATCGGGCGTCAGGATATGCCCATCGCCAACGACCAGCACCTGCGCATCCGTGTGTCCGGCCGCCAGGGATGCCGCCAGCGAGAGCGCCTGCTCAAGGTCGGCATCCTGGTTGGTTACTCTGGCCTGCTGCAAGGCCGCCAGTAGTTGTCCCTGGTCCTGGGAAGCGGCTTTCAGCACTTGAGGAGTGTTCGCCATAGCGATGAGCGAGATGCGGTCGTTGGGGCCAAGCTGATCGATGAGGTCCGCGATCTGGCTCTTGGCCGCCTCAAATCTATTCGGCGCTACATCGGTGGCCTGCATGCTGGCCGAGGCTTGCAGGATGATGATGCTGTCGCCACTGATGGGACTGCTGGTAAAGATGGCCGGCCGTGCCAGCACAAAGACGATCACGGCCGCCGCCAGCAATTGTAACAGCAGCAGCGGGGTGATGCGCAGGCGTTGCCAGGGACGGCTCGCTTGCAGATCCTGCAGCGCCTGGAGCCACAGCAGCGTGCTGCCCACCATGCGCTCCTGCCTCTTCGGCCGCATGAAGTAGAGCAGCAGAATGATTGGAATGATAACTGCGAAGGCCAGCGCTGCCGGCACAAGTAGACTCATTTCACAAGCTCAATCTGGCGTAATAGTCGCTGCACTACATCGATCAGCGCCGTGTCGCTGGGGATCATGGTATAGGTCATGGCCTGCGCGTGCGCAAAGCCAGCCAGTTCCTGCGTGAATTGGGCCAGCCGCTGGCGGTAGGCGTGGAGCACGCCCGCCGAGGCGCTGACATCCACGCGGCCCCCGCCCTCGCTGTCGCGCAGGCTCCAGTCGCCGTGCAGGTCCGGCTCGATCTCATCGGGTGCCAGCACCTGAAGCAAAGCGACCTCCTGACGCAACTGCCGCACGGCGCGCAGCCCAACCTGGTACCCGCCGGGCGCCAGAAAGTCCGAGATCACAATCGTCAGGCCCGGCCCCGGCGCCACCCGGCCGAGATCATAGAGCGCGCGATTCAGGTCGGTGTTCCCGCTATGCGGCAGGCGGCCCAGAAACTCGCCCACCGTCCAGATGGCACGCGTGCCGCTTCCCGCGCGGCGATAGTTTATCAAGCGATCGGACAGCGCGCCGATAATCACGCTGTCCTCGCATTTGAGCGCCACATACGCCAGCGCGGCCGCCAACTGCACCGCCAGCGCGGACTTCAGCGGCGTGCCCTGCTGCATCGAGTTCGAGCAGTCCAGCAACACAGTCACCGTGATGTTCTCTTCGGCCTCGAAGACACGCAGAAAGAGCCGCTCCAGGCGCGCGTAGGCACGCCAGTCGATGCGCCTGAAATCATCGCCGGGGGCGTAGCGTCGGTAGTCAGCGAACTCCAACGATGAGCCGGCAAGCGGCGAGCGCCTCCGGCCCGGCCGCCCGCTCGCCATGGACTTGCGCGTCACCAGCGTCAGCCTATCCAGGCGCTGCAAGATATGTGCCTCCAGCGGGAAGCGCGCCGCCCCGTTCTCGCTGCTCACTGCGCCGTCTCCCTGATAACCTCCGCGATCAGGTCCTCCGAGGTAATACCCTCCGCCAGGCCATCGAAATTGAGGATAATGCGGTGCCGCAGTGCCGGGAACGCCACCGCGTGCAGGTCTTCCACGGCTACATTGTAGCGACCGTCGAGCAGCGCACGCACCTTCGCCGTCATGATCATGGCCTGCAACCCGCGCGGGCTGGCTCCATAGCGCACAAACTGCCGCACCTTCTCCGGCGCATCCTCCTGGTCTGGATGCGTGCCAAGCAGCAGGCGCACCGCCAATTCCTTGATATGTGTCGCCACCGGCACAGCGCGCGCCGTGGCCATCATATGCAGCAGTTGCTCGCCGGCGGCTATCTGCCGGGCGTGCAGCGTCTGTGTGCCCACCGTGGTATCGATGATGCGCATAAGATTGCTGGCGTCGGGGAAGCGCACCAGGATCTTGAACAAGAAGCGGTCAAGCTGCGCCTCCGGCAAGGGGTAGGTGCCCTCCATCTCCAACGGGTTCTGCGTCGCCAGCACGAAGAAGGGC
>JALYVR010000220.1 GCA_030853145.1 Chloroflexota bacterium
CTGCCGCTGACGGTTGTGCCCAATCTCTGGTTGTTTGCACTAGTCAACGTCTCGACCTTCATTATTGCCTCCATCTACCTGGTTGCACAGGCCAGCTACCAGCTCTCCCTGATTCCCGATCACATGCAGGGACGCGTCAACAGCATTATTCACTTGCTGGTGAATGGCAGTATGCCCCTGGGAATCGTGCTGACGGGCCTGCTGATCCAGCTCATCGGGCCTGTGGGGACCGTTCTGGCCCTCTTTGCCCCTCAATTGCTGCTGGCCGTGATCATGACCTTCTTTTATCGTCGCCTGGTTGCACTATCCTGAGTACAACACGTCATTGAAAAGGGTTGGAATTGAGAGTGGCCTTGCTCTAACAGCAACATCGCCCGAGCGCGTTTGGCTCGCGCCGCTTGGCGTTTTTTGACGCTGCAACCATCCTTGCAGCGTCACACGTGTCTGCTGGCTCATTTGGATTAGTAGTACTGCGTGGCGACCGCGCACATTCACCTGCCTTTCATATGGGCCTATTAAGCCCGCGCGAGCAGTTTGCAACGCTAAGGCGCGAAAGCGCTTGAGAGCAGGCAGTATAACGCAGAGCTAAGAAAATTGAAGGAAACCGATATGCTCAGTTATCAGCACCGTGATACCCTAGAATGACACCAACAGTGCCGATAAGGTGCGCATTTGATGGCTTTCTCCGGCAAATATTTACTGCCGATAAGGTGTACCTATCGCTAAACGTTGTAAATTTCGTCGCTGGGCCTAACACCCCATATGGAGAAACTCGTTTTGCTGTAGGTAAAAAACAATGCAAAGGCCACTCTCAATTCCAACCCTTTTCAATGACGTGCTGTACTTAGCGGGGATTTTGGGGGGGGAAAATGTCGGGACCCCTATTCACCCGCTTGCTCTGCGTGTGATGGAAGCCGTGGGCATTGGCATGAGCCTGCAATACCCAAAGCACCTCAATGAGTTCAGTGGTCAGCACTTTGATATCATCGTTACGGTGTGTGATCGCGTGCTGGAAAGCTGCCCCACGTTTCCTGATGATCCTGAACGCATTTACTGGAGCTTTCTTGATCCCGCGACCGTCGCACCAGAGGTACAATACCACGCCTTTGAACAGACCTCGTTACAACTCACCACCCGCATTCGTTTTCTTCTCACGCTGCTCCAACACAAGAAAGGCTCACATTCATGACACAGCGCGTTCTGATTCTCTGCACCGGTAATTCTGCCCGCTCGCAAATGGCAGAAGGGCTACTACGCTCCCTGGCCGCTGGACGCATAGAGGTGTTCAGTGCAGGCACCGCTCCCTCCAGCGTCAATCCTCTGGCGATCCAGGTCATGCGCGAACGGGACATTGACATCAGCCATCAGCGCTCCAAACACCTGCGTGAATTTCAGAGCCAGCCCTTTGACGTAGTGATCACCGTCTGCGACCAGGCGGCAGAACAGTGTCCCATCTTTTCAGGGAGAGCCGAGCGCATCCACTGGAGTTTTCCTGATCCAGCAGCGGTCCACGGACCAGAAGAGGAACGCTTGGTTGCATTCCGCGCAGTACGAGAGGCGCTTGAGGAGCGCTTGCGAGCATGGCTGCTCACCGAGCCATTCACAGAAGGAGCATCAGCGTGACAACCTCGCTCTGGCGTCGAACCGGCGCTGAACTGCTGGGAACCTATGCGCTGGTCACGGCGGGCTGTGGTGCGATCATAGTCAATAGCATAACCGGGGCGCTCACCCATGTCGGAGTAGCGCTTACCTTTGGCCTTATCATCACCGTCATGATTGCCGCCACCGGACATCTCTCCGGGGCGCATTTCAATCCGGCGGTGACGCTGGCCTTTGCGCTCGCGCGCCATTTTCGCTGGCGTGACGTGCCGTTCTATATGGCAAGCCAGCTTGCTGGCGCTGTGTTGGGAGCACTAACGCTCCGTCTCTTCTTTGGTTCTGTCGCGAACCTGGGAACAACGCTTCCTCATGGTAGCCCTTTGCAGTCGTTGGGCATGGAGACCCTGCTCACGGCTGTCCTCATGTTTGTGATTATTTCTGTGGCGACGGATACACGCGCCGTGGGAGAGTTGGCGGCCCTGGCTATCGGAGCAACGGTTGCTCTCGATGCCCTCTGGGGCGGCCCGATCAGTGGCGCTTCGATGAATCCTGCCCGCTCGTTTGGTCCTGCACTGGTGGCTGGCATATGGAACGACCAGTGGATCTACTGGCTCGGCCCGCTGGTTGGAGCGTGCATAGGAGCAGCTCTCTATCAATGGCTGCGTCACCCCTCGGTAGAGAGCAGCGGCCTACCACATGTTCCGCGCAAGGGAACCGTGCAGGAACAGAAAAAGACATCGACAACCAGATAAGCTTTTTTCTGATCGCACATGGGATGACAGTAATATGGCTCTCGTGAGGAGGACCACTATATATTTTCCATTGCAGGATATATGAGGCGTAGAAAACCGCAATACCTCATAGCGCGGCAAAGAGCAGCACCAGTCCTAGCCAGAGCAACAATCCTACGTAAATGCCCCGCTCGACCACCCCTATAACAGGATGGAGCCTGCGCACAATACTCACCACGATAAAAAGCACAGCGGCGACAATGGTCAGGATATTGGCGGCATCCAGCCACCCCACCAGCCCATGCCAGCGCGCGAGCGCTTCAATGTGGTTCGTCAATACGCCCGTGGCCGTAGCAATAGATGCGAATGTAATGAAAGCAAGAATGCCGTGGATGATGCCACTACGTGTACGTGGCGTATGCACATCGGCCGGGAAGAACACAATACAGATGCGCGTCATGGCATAACAGCCAAGCGCAATCAGCCCCGCGACCGGCAAGGCTACATTCAACACGATAAATATAGCGAGCAGGCAGAGAGCACTGATGCCGGCAGCCAGCGCCTGCACCTGGTAGAGTATGCCATAACGGCTGGCGATATAGTAACTAATGGGATCACGAATTGGTTGGAATTTGCTTGGCAGGAGATGCAAAGCAACGAGGCTGACGATGCATACAATGAGCGCGATTAGACCGATAATCGCAAGGATCTGTGGCATTACAAACAAGCTCCCTTTTTAGTAAGAACTATACCATTACCTGTCACCCCATATGACTTCTCAGCATTATCCATAAATGGGCGAGCGGTTTAGCATAGAAGGGAAATTTTTAAACTTGCTTTAACCTCCATTTAACACGACAATAACACGGTCGCCACATACTATAGCTGGGAACAAAGCTTTCAAGCTATGCAAGGAGGTGGTTCGCATACCAGAGGTGAGTTATGAAAAAAGATATATAGGGGTATGCGGCCGTGAAAATATATATGGCACAGGCAGGAGTAACGCGCAATTGTGGCAATTGCGGCGCAGTGAACTCCGCGAATGATCAATTTTGTTCCAACTGCGGGTATTTGCTGGCAGCCGGACCCGCCGACAAGACGCTGAGTAGTACGGCCGTCGCTGCTGCTGCGGCTCCCACCATGATGAATACGGTCGCGGTTGGCGCTGGACGGCGTGTGACGGGTGCCTTGCCCACCGGGAGCCTGCCTGGTGGACGTTACCGTATCATGCAGTTGATAGGCAAGGGCGGCTTTGGAGCTGTCTACAAGGCCTCTGATGAGCGCTTCAGCGCGCAGCGCGTGGTTGCCATCAAGGAGATGAGCGACGCGCAATTGAACCCGAACGAGAAGGCCAGGGCTATTCAGGATTTCCGGCACGAGGCCAATTTGCTGGTGCCCCTCAGTCACCCCAATCTGCCCAATGTCAGCGATTTCTTTGAAGAGGACGGCAAGGCCTACCTGGCGATGGAGTTCATCAATGGCCGGTCGCTGGAGAAGGTGCAGGAGGATGCCGGCGGCACCGTGGACGAGAGAACCGCGATGGGCTGGGCGTTGCAACTCTGCAATGTATTGAACTACCTGCATACGCGCCCGCAGCCGATCATCTTTCGCGATATGAAACCCTCCAACGTGATCTTAGACCAGGATGGGCAGATAAAGCTGATCGACTTCGGCATTGCACGCATCTTCAAGGCCCTGGTGACGAAAGATACCACGCTGCTCGGCTCGCAGGGCTACGCGCCACTGGAGCAGTACGGGCGCGGGCAGAGCGACGCGCGCTCCGACATCTATGCCCTGGGTGCCACACTCTACGATCTACTCGCCGGCCAGTTGCCCGCCGATGCGCCCATGCGCAGGGTACATCCTCAGATTTTCGTGCCGCCGCGCCAACTCAATTCCCGCATCTCGCCAGCGACCGAGGCTATCGTCCTCAAAGCCATGGCGGATGAACCGGGAGACCGTTACCAGTCAGCCGCCGAGATGTACCAGGCTATTGTGGCGAGCGGCACCGCGCCAAACGCGGCCACTGGGCTGTCCGGAAGTGCTCCGCTAGCTCCTCCTGGCTCGCAGCCCACATACCCCTATCCAACGTTTCAGGGAGCCCCCATTGTAGCGCAGGCCGGCCCTACAGTGATGCAGGCCGCTGGCTCACGAAGCGGCACAGCAGGAGCGGCCAGTGTCATGGCTCCGCCCCCCGTCTATCCGGGTAGCTCTTCATCCGCGCCCACCCCCGGCCAGCCGCGCGTCTCGCGACGACGCGTGCTGATCGGGGCTACTGCGTTGGTGGCGGCTGGCCTCGGTGGCACTGGCCTGCTTTTCTACTTCAAAAACAACGCCGGCCAGGGGCAGAATCGCCCGGCCGGCGGCACGCTTCCCCTCAGTTTTGCCTATAGCACCGAAAAAGCCGACTGGCTCCAGGCCGCTATTGATGCCTTTAACAAGAGCAACACCAGTATCAATAACAAGGCTATCCAACTGGTGCCCCTGGATGCACGCGGGTCGGGTGATGCCAGAGATCGCATTTTACGCGGGGATATCAAGCCTATTGCCTGGAGTCCAGCGAGTACTCTAGAATTGAACCAGTTAAACACTGCCTGGAAGAAGGCCCATAGCGGCCAGGATCTCATCATCTCCGCCGGTGAACTGTTGCCGACCTCGCTGGTCTTCAGTCCGTTGGTCTTCGCGGCCTGGAAGCAGCGCGCCGATGTGTTGCTGCGGCAGTATGGCAGTATCGACTGGCCGAGTATCCATACCGCCGTCACCTTGAAAAATGGCTGGCCGGACATCGGCGGGCAGTCCAACTGGGGTCAGGTCAAGCTGGGCCAGACACGCCCCGATCAATCCAATAGCGGCTTGCTGAGCATCACACTGCTGGCCTATGCCTTCTACAAAGAGCAGCGCGGCCTCACGGTGCAGAACATCGATCAGCCCGATTTTTTACAGTACTTCAAGGATATCCAGGGCGCGGTGACGCAATTTGGGCGCAGCAGCGGCACATACCTTGAGCGCGAGGTGATCCAGCGCGGACCATCCTCCTACGACATCACAATCACCTACGAGAGCCTGGTGCTGACACTCGAAAAAGAGGCCATGCAGGCACAGAATATGCCGCTCCAGCCCTTTTATCCCAGCCTGAACATTGTAAGCGATCACCCGTTCGCCATTTTGCAGGGAAGCTGGGTCTCGCAAGAGGAACAGATGGCGGCGCAGGCCTTCCGCGAGTTCCTGCTGGGGGAGGAACAGCAGCGCCAGGCGCTGCTGCGGGGCTTCCGGCCTACTAATCCAAATGTGCATATCAGCGATGACGTAGCCGGTAATCCCTTCTCAAAGCCGGCGCCCGCTATCCAGGTCAAGGCAGATATTGAGCCACAGGCGCAACTGCCCCACAGTGATGTGATCGATGAGTTGCTCACCCTGTGGACGAATAACTTTGGCACCGCGACAACCTCTACAAGTTAATGCCAGTAGTGGTAAGGATAAAAAGATGGCAAGCTTCAAAGCGGAACCGCGCGAACAGGGGCGTTTCCAGGAGATGTGGCGTGCAGGGTATGTGGCGTGGGGCCTGCTCGTTCTGCTCGTTCTGCTCTCGACCTGCGCGGGTCCTACCAGCACCACAAACCAGGCGAGTACTGCGACACCTGGCACGGCTGCGCAATGCAGCTCGCATTCCTCCAACCCCGTCACCCTGACGATGTATTACGGCAGCGAAAAGCAGGCCTGGATCGAGAACGTGGTGAGCGACTTCAACAGTCGCCAGGTCACGGCCTGCGATGGTCCAATCACAGTCAAGGCCATCCCTATCGGGTCGGGCCTCTCGATGCAGCAGATTGCCAGTGGGACCATCCAGCCGGATGTATGGAGTCCCGCCGGCAGTATCTGGCTGGCGCTGCTCAACGCCATGTGGCGCGAGAAGCATGGCAGCGACCTCATCGGCACAGGAGCCAACGATACGCCGTCGCTGGTAAGCAGCCCGGTGGTGATCGCCATGTGGAAGCCCCAGGCGGAGGCGCTGGGCTGGCCCGACAAGGCGATTGGCTGGGCAGATATCGCCAGGCTGAGCACCGACCCGCGCGGCTGGGCGGCCTATGGCCACCCGGAGTTTGGCGCTTTCAAGTTTGGCCACACGCACCCCGACTACTCCAACTCCGGCCTTGACGCGGTGATCGCCATGCACTATGCCGCCGCCGGGAAGGTGCGCGGCCTGACGACCGCTGATGTAGGCAGCCAGGCAAGCAGGGAGTTCGTAGCCAATGTCGAGAGTTCCGTCATCCACTACGGCGATAGTACAGGTTTCTTCGCCACGAAGATGTTCAGCAATGGGCCTGGCTACTTGAGCGCGGCGGTGCTGTATGAAAGCTCGGTGATCGAGGCCAATACACCGGGGAGATATCCCCGCCTGGCGTTTCCGGTGGTGGCGATCTATCCCAAAGAGGGGACCTTCTACAGCGATCACCCATACGCCATCCTGCATGCAAGCTGGGTGACCCCGGCAAAGCAGGCAGCGGCGCAGGCGTTCCGCACCTTCTTGCTGGCTCCCGATCAGCAGGTGAAGGCTCTGCGCTATGGTTTCCGTCCCGCCAATGCCAGCGTCGGCCTCGGCGCGCCCTTCGACAGCGCGCATGGGGTCGATCCACACCAGCCGGCAACCCTCTTGCAGCCGCCGTCCGTCGATGTCGTGCGTGCGATCACGGCCTCCTGGCACGAACTGCGGCGCAAGGTCGATGTGATGCTGATCCTGGATCGCTCAGGCAGCATGAGCGATGCCATTGGGGATACCAGCAAGATAGCGGGCGCCAGGCAGGGACTGACCGAATTTGTGGGCCTGCTGGGCGATAGCGATCGCGTGGGGCTGACCGTCTTCAGCGATAGCGCGGATGTCATCAGCCCTGTATCGCCCCTGGGAGCTAAGCGCCAGGTCCTGCTTACCCGCATTAATGGCATCGTCCCCGGCGGCTCAACCCGGCTCTTTGATACCGTCGCTGAACAGGCGAAGGCGCTCCAGGCGCTGCCCTCGAAGAATATCAAGGCCGTGATCGTGCTGACCGACGGCATGGATAACCAGAGTGCGCTGAATATCGACCAGCTTACCAACCAGATCGCGGCCTCCGGCGAAAATGCCGGCAACGGGGTGAAAGTCTTTACAATCGCTTATGGCAGCGATGCCGATGTCTCTGGACTGACACAGATTGCCAATGTGACCGGCGGCCAGGAATACGCGGGCACACCCCAGAATATCAAGGAAATCTATAACCAGATAAGCGTGTTCTTCTAACGTGTCCGTAGGGGCGATGGCTTGCCTCGCC
>JALYVR010000221.1 GCA_030853145.1 Chloroflexota bacterium
GGCTTACGCGGGCGAGGCAAGCCAGTGCCCCTACAGGGTTGGGGGGGGGTCTGTTTTACGCGCTTTCGGCCTTGAGCTTATTGCTGGCGAAGAGCTTGATGAAGATGATCGTCAGCTCAAACAGGCAGGACATCGCGATGCCCAGGATAATCGGGCTGAAGATGTCGGCCCCCGGCGTCAAGAACGTCGCGGCGACCCACATGCCGACATGCGAGGCGGCGCGGCGCTTCTTGAGCGTATCCGCGGTGATCAGCCCAATCTGCGCCATGAAGGTGAGTACCAGCGGGATCTCGAAGACCACGCCGAACGCCAGCAGGAAGAAGGCTACGAACGTGAAGTAGCTATCCGCCGAGATCAGCTCAAGGAAGTTGCTCGAACCAAAGTCGATCAGCCAGCGAACAGGAAACTGGAGCACAGCGAAGCCCAGGCCAATGCCCGCGACGAAGAGTACCACGCCCAGGCAGATGAAGGGCACAGCATTTTTCTTTTCGCGCGAGTACAGTCCCGGCGCGATGAAGGCCCAGATCTGGTAAAGAAGTACTGGCAAGGCGACCAGGATACCAACCGCGACCGAGATCTTGAGAAAGACCGTGAAGCTGCCCGCCAGGTCTGTCATGACGAGTCTCTGGGCCGAGCCATGTGCGACCTGCACAGCCTGCGCTGGCAGGGGCAACTCCAGGAAGCTCAGGATTGCCTCGCGAAAGATGAAGCCGATGACGGAGCCGATCACGACAGCGATCAACGATTTGAGGATACGCCAGCGCAGCTCCTCCAGGTGCTCCACCAGGGACATAGTAGCCTCATCATCCTCCTCGTCCTCCAGATGGTAGTCGTCGATGGGCGCCATGCCATTGCGCTGATCTATATTACTGGTTGCCATCTTGTTCCCTCTGATAGATACCAGCCGCAGGCATTATTCGCCCCTGTGTTCGACCACACCCGGCTCGCTGATGGTCTCGCTGTGTACCATTGTGCTCTCTACGGGTGTATTAACCGTCGTGCGGCGTGTCAGCTCGCTCTCTACAGGTATGTTGCTGAGTCTGTGGATCTCGCTGTTGGCCGGTATCATCGGCTCGTCAACCAGTTCCTCCTTGGGATTGGAAGGGTGAGCGGTCAGTTCGTTCATGCCCTTGCGGAACTCTTTGATGCTCTTGCCAACCGCCGCCCCCATCTCTGGCAAGCGCTTGGGGCCAAAGACCAGTAGCGCGACAACGAGGATGACGATAAGGTCAGCGCCGTGAAAACCTGGGATCATGATGGAATATCCTTTCTTACACTCCGGGCACCATGTAGGCTGGCCCGTTGGTTACAGTATTACGAATAAGCTGGGCGGGTAGTAGTATCCTGCCCAGTCAATGCCGCTTCCAGGACTTGCAGGCCCTCCAGGCCGAAACTGAGCGCGCCAACTCCGGCGGCCCCGATGGCCACCAGCGTGGTCGCGCGCCGGCGACTGATGCGCTTCTCACGCAAGATCGCGGCCATATTTTGCTGTGCCTCCGCCTCCTGGGACTGCTGACGCACAGAGGCGCAGAGTCGTTGCTCCAGGTCAGCGGGCGCCGGCGCTGCGCTACCATAGTGGCGTAGCAGCAGGGTCTCGATAGAGTCGTTCTGCATGATTCCTCCCCAGATGTAAGGGAGATGAGAGCATCGTATAGCTCGACTCGGTCTTCGCTATGCGCTTCTCAACACGCTCCTCGTAGCTCTGGTACGTTGTAGTCGTGTTATGTGGTACGTGACTGTCGCCGGCGGTGTGTACCCGGTCGCTGATCTCTTCTCCGCCCTCGCCCGCGTACAATTGCTGAAACTGCTTGCGAGCGCGTGCCAGGCGCTGGCGTACCGCGGCCTCGTTCAGATCGAGCATCTGAGCGATCTCGGCTGTTGAGAAGCAGCCGATCACCGAGAGCAGCAGGCAGACACGCAGCGTCTCCGGTAGGCGTAGCATTGTGCGCTGTACCGCGTCGCGCTCGGTAACCAGCTCGCCTGGATCAACGCTCTCCCTGGCACCGTAGCCTGCCGGTTGTAGCGGTGCTGCTTGCTCGTGTAGCGCATCGCCTGTCTCCTCGCTGTGTTCCAGCTCGCCTGCTGATCTCTTTTGCAGGCGTGAGAAAGGCACGAAACGGAAGAGACGTTGCCGGCGTTGCTGCATACGCACAGTATTAATGGCGATCCGCAGCAGCCACGCTCGCGCGTTAAATTGTGTCCCGCTGACCGCGCGTGCGGCATCAATAGATTTCAGGGCCTGGTGAAAGGTATCCTGCGTCAGGTCCTGGCTCTCTTCCCATGTGCCTGTCAGGCCATAGATGGTGTGAAAGACCAGTTTGCCATATTCATGAACAAGAGCCTCTACCGCCTGGGCCGCGGGTATCATACTACAAAACTTTCTTCGCCTTGCGAGATCCTACAGTCAGGATCTGGCTACAGTAATGGAGATGCATGGGAGGGGGGAAATGTGACATGGAAAATCTGACAAAGGGAAATCCGCTAAAAGAAAGTGCAGATGATACTTGATCCATCTGTGATGGAGTGATATCATCTGCACAATTTGGGGTAGGAAGGGAGGCGGTTCGACCGGATCTATACCATGCATCGCGCCGCCTCCTGTTTGCCGCCTTTGATCAGCGCAAATGCTCTTCTATGTAGTCTTCCGCCTCTTGAACCGTGGTGATCTTCTCGGCGTCCTCATCGGAGATCTGGAGTTTGAACTCCTCCTCCAGAGACATGATGAGTTCGACAAGGTCGAGGGAGTCTGCGTTCAGATCCTCGACGAAGGAAGCGCTAGGGACGACCTCGCTTTCGTCAACGCCAAGCTGATCAACGATGATCTTCTTCAGGCGTTCAAAGACAGTTGCCATTATGTTACCTCACTTTCCGCTTTTGGAGTGGGCAGTTGTTGCGCCCGATTAAATATCGTACCAAGGACCCCATTGATAAAACGACTGGAGGTATCGCTGCCAAAGAGCTTGGCTAACTCCACTGCCTCATTAATGGCGGCCTTTGCCGGTACCGTATTATTAAACAGAATTTCGTAGATTGCAAGTCTGAGGATGTTTTTATCGATTCGGGCCATTTGCTGTAATGGCCACTCGTGCGCTGCACTCTGAATATGGGCGTCAATCTCTGCCAGATGGTCACACGCACCTGTCACCAGTTCGGTAGCATACTCCACCACCTTGGGGTGCAGATTGCGATCCCCAGCGTGGCGTGATACCACCTCGACCGGCGCGTGCTGGACGGTATCATATTCGTAAAGTGCTTGTAGCGCGATCATCCGCGCCTGTCTACGTATTCCTATTGGCATAGTGCCCTCAAATGTCGCTAACGTGCGTCAAACGGTGCTTGCTCTTGCCTGGCAGATACCTATCTGGCATTCTCAACCTGCCCATGTCCTCTGTTCCCTATCTGGCTAGACAACATCCTGAATGTAGACGTTGATCTCCTGCACTTTCATGCCAACCATGTGCTCAACGGCCGAAGCTACTTCGTCCTGAACGGCGGCGCCAACCTCAACAATGTTGACGCCGGAGTCCACGACGATATACAGGTCGGTAGAAACACTGTTATCTTTTACCGATAGCGCCACGCCCTGCCTGGGAATCTCGCGTCCAAGTAGACGGGGCCAATGGGCGCTGACATGGGCCATACGCACGACTCCCGGCACCTGGAGCGCGGTGTTCGTGACGATGGTTGAAAGCACCTGGCGGGCGATGCGCACAACCCCTAGCGATTCAGTAGCCATCAGTTCTCCCTTAGAGAGTGGCAGATAATGAGGCCTTTTTAATTATACCTCATACCCCGTGTAAAAGGCCCGTTTCACGTAGAGTACTAGCCGCTTTTTCGATATCCGCAGCGTTCGCGATATTCATAATCACCGCTCCCTTGACAATGCGTTTGACCATGCTTGCCAGCGCCTGTCCTGGGCCGATTTCGAGGAAAGTTGTCACTCCCGCGTTTGCCAGGTATGTGATGGTTCGCGTCCACTGCACCGGCGCCGCGATCTGCTGCGCCAATTCTTCCCGCAGCGCCTGTGCGGTTGTGAGCGGCTCAGCGCTGATGTTACCGATGAGAGGGATGGTAGCATCGCGTAGAGGCGCCTCTTTGATGGCGTCCGCCAGCCCTGTCGAGGCCGGTTGCATGACGGGCGAGTGGAAGGCCCCGCTGACGGCCAGGGGAATGACGCGTTTGGCCCCCTGGGCCTTCGCCATCTCTATCGCCAGTTGCAGAGCGCGCTGTTCGCCGGAAAGAACCACCTGGCCAGGCGCGTTGAGATTGGCAACGGCTACCTGCCCCTGTCCGGGGTGGCTCCCTGCTCCCTTTTCCAGCTCGCCGGATGCCTGAGTTGTCGCTTGCCGGCAGATCTCCTGCAGTGGTTCCTCGTCCATTCCCAGGACCGCCGCCATCCCGCCGGGACAGAGTGTCCCTTCGTGATGCATCAAACGCCCCCGCTCGCGTACCAGTAGCACCGTGTCGCGCAGATCGAGTGCGCCGGAGGCGACCAGGGCCGCGTATTCACCGACGCTGTGTCCGGCGGTAAAGCTGGGAGTGAGTGGCGCTGACCAGGAAGAGTGTTGTGGGGAGAGGGCTTCTTGAAGGGCTGCCAGGAGCGCGAGGCTCACCGTGACAATCGCAGGCTGGGCGTTGCTCGTTTCGCGCAGGGTCTCTTCAGGACCATGAAAGCACAGGGTACTGAGCGAGACCCCCAGGGCGCTATCAACGGCTTCAAAGACCTGGCGGGCGGCCGGTGAGGCGGCGAAAATATCGGCCCCCATACCAACGGCTTGACTGCCTTGCCCTGGGAAAAGAAAGGCTATCGGTGTGGTCATTGTTTCACCCAATAAATATCGAGGCGGCTGAGGAAGCAGCGCTGCTGACCCTCTCCGCCTCAAAGATTACCTATTCTTGGTCTTGGGCAAAAAGACCTGGCGCCCACGATACTTCCCACAATAGGGACAGGCGTGATGCGCAAGCCGGGGCCTGCGGCAATCGGGGCAGGCCACCAACTGGGGCAATTTCAGTTGCAGGTGCGCACGCCGTTCGCCCTGGCGAGCGTGCGAGGTTCGCTGTTTTGGTAGTGCTCCCATGAGCTGGTTTCTCCTCTTCTCAACAATTACTATGTAGGGACACTCCTGGGGTGTCCTGTTCCTGGTTCTGGATTACCTGGCTTGTTCTGGTTGTGAGCCGTTCTGTAACAACTTCTCAAGGACGCTAAAGCGGCTATCCACCACCTCTGGCTTGCAATCGCAGGGGCCGAGGCTCAGATCGTGTCCGCACTGCGAACACAGGCCCGGACAGTCCTCGCGGCATAGAATAATCATCGGCTGTTGGAGCAACAGGTCCTGCCGCACCACCTCGGTAAGATCGAGTATATGGTGGTCATCGATAGGGAAGGCCTCCTCCTCATCGATCGGCGCAGGCATCGGCAGGCCTGTGATCATATCCAACGTTGGATAAAACAATTCTTCGAATGCGACATGCGTCGGCTGCTGGAACTCTTTCAAGCAGCGGTCGCATACCAGTTCAACGATCATATCCACCCAGCCGTCCGCGAGGATGCCCTGGTTGGTGCGGCGCATGCGCACGTGGCCGTCGATCGGACCAACAACCTTTATATCGCTATCGAGTTGCACATCTACTTCATGAATATCCGACTCCAGGCAGGTGCCTACATGAGCCTTCATCAGTTGCGCCACATTGAATTGCATCGCTCGTTCCTCATTTCCTTCTCTTCCCATATTCATGTCTACACAAAAGCATGGGTGAAATACACAAGTGACGGCGCAACCTGGAAGAGATAGAGCTTCTCGCTAGTGTCCGCTCATTATAGGGGAGTATGCGAGCGAGTGTCAAGCCCTGTCATTCATCCAGGGAGTCGCGTCTTGCTGGAGCATGGGTCCCCCCATGGTATCGGCGGCCAGCGAGGCCCGGCGCGGGACGGATCGTGCTGGCGGTGGCAGTCCTTCTTCGGACTCGTACAGCGCGGCGTCCGCATATAGCCCATTCTCGCCATCCTCATCGACGTCTACCTCCTGGCCGCTGTCTTCTTGCAGGCTTTCAAGCCCCTTCTCGATACTCAAAATGGTGCGGCTGACATCCATCTCAATGCCGGCCAGGTGCTCGCGCAGCCCGCGCAGCGTCTCCGCGACATAGGCGTCCGCGTCGGCCTTGAGCTGCTCCGCCTGCGTCTCGGCACGCCGGATCATCTCTTTGGTGCGCTCTTCGGCCGCTCGTAGCAGCCCTTCGCGATTCATGGAGCGTTCGGACTCTTCGCGTGCCTTTGCTAGCAGCGCGGTGGCGTCGGCCTGCGCCTGGGCAATGATGCGCTCCTTCTCCTGGATAATGCGCCGCGCCTGTTTAATCTCCTCGGGAATAGCTGTCCGCATCTGGTCAACGACGTTGAGTATATCGGGCTCTTTGACTATAATCTGGTTCATCAGCGGCATCTTGCGGCTGCTCGCGATGAGGTTCTCCAGGCGATCTACAAGATAAAGTATGTCCACACTGACCTCTTCCTCAACTCGAGTGCCCCGCCTTCGCGCGCTCAAAGGCGGTCTCTCTTAATTGCATGACTTACGTCTTGAACTTGCGTTGCAACGCGCGTGCCACGATGGGCGGCAGCATATCAGTGACATCACCGCCCAGGCGAGCGACTTCCTTAAGTAGGGATGAACTGACAAACAGATGCTGCAGATTGGTGATCAGGAAGATGATTTCAATTTCCGGCGCCAGCTTGCGGTACATCAATCCCTGCTGGAACTCGACTTCAAAGTCGTTTGGTGAGCGTAGTCCCCTGATGATAGCCTGGCCACCCACCATATGCACGTGCTCCACGGTCAGGCCGGTGAACTGCTCGATGCGCACATTGGGCAGCCCTTCGGTAGCAATCACCTCTTGCCAGAGCTGTACGCGCTCATCGACCGAGAAGAGCAGGTTCTTCGCGGGACTGGCGTACACTGCCACAATCAGCGTGTCAAAGAGGCGTGCCCCCCGGCGCGCGATATCCAGGTGCCCGTTTGTGAGTGGATCGAAACTGCCTGGGTACACGCCGATACGCTGACTCGTTTCCTTGTTGCTCACGCTTCTGTTCCTTCGACTCCACTAAGAGACGCATAGAGATAAGGTGTTCTTGCTCTTCCTCCCTCAATACCCTCGCTACTCACTCACCAACCAACCGGCGGTCCTCTGCCTGTATCACGAACGCGCACGGCGGCGCGCCCTGTCCCGTATGCGACGACGCTGTGCTATAGCACAGTTGCCCACGCCCATCAGGCAGCATTCGAATACAGTGCTACTGTACCATAGGGGATAGTGGGGATGCAAGGAGGTGGCCGGCATGCCAGCCCGGCCCCTCTCTTAAAGGGAGGGCACCCTTCACATGTCTCTTTTCCGAATATACTATATATAATGAAATTGAGGTAAGACAGATACGACAGCTAAGAATCAAGGGAAATAATTATGGGAATCAAATATACCAAGATATTGAGTGAATATTTGCGCTGAAATGGACATGAGTTGCCCCGAATTTTTGAAACACCCATTCAAAAAACGAGGGTGCAGGGAGCGGAGCGTCCCTGCCGGGGTTCGGGGTGTCCCCGAAAAACGCTTTTTCCCCCTTTTCTTCGCCGCCGCAGGC
>JALYVR010000222.1 GCA_030853145.1 Chloroflexota bacterium
CAATAACACCTATATATTTATAATCAAGCTACCTGCTAAGAAAAGCATGATAGCGGTCATCGGTAGGAGCAGGAAGAGGAAACGAAGGGGTCATAGCGTGTGAGGACTATAGCCTGGCTAGCCAGGGATCAGAAAAAACACCACGCAGGCCATAATGTAGATCGCTACGAGCTGCACGCCTGCCAGCCAGGTCGATTCGCCGTCCAGAGTGATAATGGGGAAGAGGATGGCTGCCAGTCCCAGGACGACCAACTCCACAGGCTGAAAGACCAGGTTGAGGTGCGCGCCACCCATGAAGAGACTGGCCAGAACGAGCAGAGGCGCGACCAGGGTGGCCACCTGGATCGATGAGCCTGCGGCGATGGCCATGCTCAGATCGATGCGGTCCTTGTAGGCAATGTACACCGCGCTGGTATGTTCGGCGGCGTTGCCAGCGATGGGAATGATCACGAGGCCAATGAATGTCTGCGACCAACCGAACTGCGCAGTGATAGGCCTGATGGCCCCCACCAGCAGTTCACTGTTCCAGGCGGTGCCGATGGTAGCAGCGAGCAGAACCAGGCCCGAAAGCCAGGGATACAGCGGCTTCTGCTCTTCCACCTCGCGCGCGATCAGGCCACCCGTGACGGCATTGACCTCTTCTTCCTCTGTCCCCTCTTCGGTCTCAGCAGGTGGTGGAGGCGGGGCCTTGCCTTTGCGGCGCGGAGTGCGGCGCGTTGAATGCACATGGAACACATGCAGCGCGAGGTACAGCAAGTAGACCAGCAAGAAGATAATCGCGATGGCAACGCTGATCGATTGGACGCGCGCCGCGTCGTTCTTGATGAGCAGGGTAGAGGCGGCCGGGATGAGCAGGCCGGCCATCGCCAGCACCAGCATCGCCGAATATTGGCCCGCGTCGCGCGCGCTGAAGTACTGCCGGCCCCAGCGCCAGCCTCCGAGAGCCAGCGCGCTTCCCAGCACAAGCAGGATATTGGAGATGATTGATCCTGTGATCGAAGCCTTGACCACAGAGATCAGGCCACTATGCAAGGCAAAGATGCCGATGATCAGTTCTGGCGCATTGCCAAAGGTCGCATTAAGCAGGCCACCTGCGATAGGTCCGACATAATATGCCAGATCTTCGGTGGTACGGCCGATAAGCGCTGCTAGCGGGATTAGACTGATCACCGAAGCAATAAAAATAGCCATTTCTTGCTGTGGTCCCCAGATCAGCGCGATCAGGGGCGCAATAATGGCTGTTATGAGCAAATAGTACAGCCAGCGCGACAAGGCTCCGCCCTTTACATTTACTCTGCTGTGGCTTCTTCAGAGACTGTTTTTGCTGTCCCTGTTGCTGTCTCCGCTACTTTTTCGTCAACGACGTTGACTGTAATTTTCGGCTCAAGCTTTTGCGCGACCTTCACAGGAATCATGAAGGTGCCAAGGCTGCGAATGGGAGCCGATAGATCGATCATGCGCCGGTCGATGACGATACCTTCGGCCTCACGCAGGCCGGCGGCGATATCCTGACTGGTGATCGAGCCATAGAGGCGCCCCTCGCGACCGGCCCTGGCCTTAAACGTCAGCGTGACCTGGTTCAGACGCTCGGCCTGCCGCTTGCTCACCTCTCCCTGTTTCTCGACTTTCCGTCTTTCAGAGGCGATGCGTTGCTCGCGATTGGCTACCAACGCCGGCGTCGCGCCGGCGGCTATCTTGCGGGGCAAGAGATAATTGCGGGCATAGCCATTGGCGACCTCTTTCAAGTCGCCCGCTTTCCCCAGGCCCTCTACGTCTTGCAGAAGTATTACTTTCATCGTGTGTTCCCAAACTCCTAGCAGGGAGGGTGGAAGAAAAGAACCAGTCTCCGTCCCTCTCTGTCATCTATACTATTGCGCTAGAGTATACACCTTGTACCAGGTGAGCGCAAGTTTTCATCGTTCTTCGCACTGTACCGCATTTGTGTAGGGGCGTTGCTGGCCTGCCTACACTCTGGGACAGATCCAGGGCTTCGTCGCTGTAGTGTATAATCTGTAGCAAAGATGATGTTATAACCTACGGGGAGGATTTGATGACAACAGATAGTCAGCATCATGGCGCGCGGACCTGGCGTAAGCGCGTCGGGCTGGTGGCGGACTCGCCGAATTTTCCGGGCGAGTGGAACCAGGTGGTCGAGAAGGTCAAGATCGCCGACGAACTGGGTTTCGATTCGGTCTGGCTGGGCGAGTCCTGGGGCTATGAGCTTTTTACGTCTATGGGCGACCTGGCGCGCGAAACGAAGCGCATCAAGATCGGCGCCGGCATTGCCAATGTTTACTCGCGCACGCCTGCCTTGATCGCTAGCACGGCGGCAACGCTGGATGAGCGTTCCGGGGGCCGCATTATCCTGGGTCTGGGTGCCTCCGGCCAGCGCGTGATTGAGCACTGGCATGGTGTCCCCTTTCAAAAGCCTGTGCAGCGCACGCGCGAGTATATCGAGATCATCAAGATGATCCTGCGCGGCGAAAAGCTCATCCACCATGGCGAGTTCTTCAACCTTGAACGCGGCTTCAAGCTGCGCTTCACGCCCCTGCGCGCGGATATCCCTATCTATGTCGCCGCCATGGGACCCAAAAACGTCATCCAGTCAGGCGAGATCGCGGATGGGGTGCTGCCTGTCTATTGGCCGGCGACCAGGTGGGGGGAGCTGCGCCAGCAGCTCGACGAGGGTGCGCGCAGCGCCAACCGCCTGCCGCACAGCGCCGCCGTCGCGCCCTACATTACCAGCGTGGTTCTATCTGAGGATGCCAGCGAAGAGGCACGACAGGTGGCTCGTTTCCAGGCAGCCGCCCCGCTGGCCTACTATATCGGCAAGATGGGCGACTATTACGCGGGTATGTTGACGCGCAACGGCTTCGGCGAGGATGTGCAGGCCGTGATCGCTGGCTGGAAGGACGGTATGCAGAGCGCCATCATGGCCGTCAGTCCCGCCATGCTCGACGCTGTCTCCGTCATCGGCACGCCCGCGCAGGTCGTCGACAAGCTTGATCAGTGGGCCGAAACT
This sequence comes from Chloroflexota bacterium, assembly GCA_030853145.1. Classification (GTDB taxonomy): domain Bacteria; phylum Chloroflexota; class Ktedonobacteria; order Ktedonobacterales; family Ktedonobacteraceae; genus JALYTT01. Next base: position 3,023 of record JALYVR010000222.1, read on the forward strand.
GGCGTCGATGAGCCTCTGCTCTCTATGCCCGGCGGCTCCATTGACGAGGCAGCCGCTGGCCTGTCCGAGCTGATGAATGCCCTGAACGCGTAGGGCGTGGCTAGCCTCGCCGGGTCTCCAGGACGACGCGTGGCTAGCCACATGCTACAGAGAAGGAAGAGGGGCGGGCTAGCCGGAGTGCCAAACCGGTAGGCCCGCCCCTCTTCCTTCTCATGGTAGGGGCGGTGGGGTCCTGTTAGAGTTTCTTAAATGTACTGCTGACCTTTCCGAAATGCAGGGAATCGCCGTCGTTGATGGGTGTGGCCTTATCGGGTTCCAGGCGCTTGCCATTGACGCGCGTCGAGTTAGTGATGTTCAGATCGGTCACGGTATACGCGCTACCGACATGCTCGATGACCGCGTGGATGCGGGAGACGGTATCGGCGCCTTCCGCGTTGCCGAGATCAACTTCGGGCTTCATGCCGCCAACATCGTGATCGTAGCGGCCTACCACTGTGCGCTCGCCAGAGAGTTGCGTCTCTTTGCCATCGCTGAAAATCAATGTACCCCAGGGCGCACCGGAATCGTAGGCCGCTTCTGAGGCTGGCCGCGCCTTGATTGGCTTAGGCGGGGGCGGAGTCTGCGCGCGGGGCGGCGGCACATTAGTGGGGCGCAGCGTTGGCGCCTCCAGGGGCGACAATGCTTGCTGCTGCACGGTCGGCGCGTCGGGTGTGCCAGCCTGCGTCGGCGTGCTGGCCGGAATAAAGGTAACTGTAGGCTTTGGGATGACCGGCGGCTGCTGCGGAGCTGCTGGCACATAAGGCTCTGGCGCGGGTCGGGGCGGAGCCGCGGGCATAGTTGGCGCTACCGGTGGCACGTACTTCGGCTGTGCTGCCTGGGTCGGCGGCGTGTAGGTCGGCTGAGCGGGCGCGGCCGGTGGTTGGGCAGACTGTGCCTGCGTCTGGAAGGTCGAAGCGCCGCACTGCGGACAGAAGGAGGCGTCGGGCTTCAGTTCGCTGTGGCAGTTGGGGCAGCGCACCACCAGTGAGCGTCCGCAGCCAGTGCAGAAGGTGTCGCCCTGCTCATAGGGCGTGTTGCAGTTGGGACAGCGCAGTATCGCTGGCGCTGGCGCGGGACTGGTTTGCTGCATGGGGGTATAAGTAGGCTGCGGCGCCGGTGGCGCCGGTGCTGGCGGCACATACGGTGGGACATACGAGCGCGACGATGGCGGGGGCGGCGCCCACTGCTGCTGTGCCTGGGGCATGATGCTCACCGGGATCGGTCCTATGCGCACGCCGGGTTGCTGCTGGCGTACCAGGCCATCGACAACGTTTAGAACCTGGTTAGCCAGGCTGGCCTGACGCACCGCTCCCACGCCGGCAGTGATCGCCAGCGGCCAGAGAACCGGCAGGGCCACAATGCCGACGGCTCCCACGGCGGCCTTGTCCAGCCACTTTTGATGGCCCATCAACGCCATGACACCACCGCTGGTGCGCTGGATCGTCACCGACAATGCTGTCTGCATGCCGATGATGGCCTCGAAGTCACTGCCCTTCTTCAATTGCACCAGCGTCTGATCGCGGTTGCCGAACTGTTGGACCTGGTATCCCTGGGAGCGGTAGACATTTTCCAGGTCGTTGGCGAGCCGCTCGACCTCTATTTCCTCAGAATTGTAAAATCGGGCATCCATCAGTCTCTCCTGATAAGGGCGATCCCTTGCTGAGATCGCCCAGTTTACGATCGGAACTCACGATCGGGATTCCGCGCGGGGCGCCTGCTGCTATTGATTCGTCGGCTGGCCCGTTGGCGCAGGCCCGGTCTGTACATCCGGCTGTTGCTGGCGGATCAAACTATCCGCGATGTTCATGACCTGCCCCGACAGGCTGGCCTGGCGAATGGCGCCCACGCCCGCCGTGAAGAAGAGCGGCCACAACACGGGTACCGCTACGCCGACAACGCCAACCGCGGCCTTGTCCACCCATTTTTGCTGTCCAGTCATCACCAGCACGCCGCCGGAGGTCCGTTGAATGGTCAATGTTAATGCAGCTTGCAGACCCAGGATGGCCTCAAAATCACCACCCTTCTTCAACTGTACCATCTTTTGCTCGCTGTTGCCAAATTGCTGCGCCTGGTATCCCTGCGCGCGAAAAATGTTCTCCATGTCAACCGCGAGCCGCTCAACGTCGAGGTCAGAGGCATTGTAGAAACGAGCATCCATACTAAAAAATCTCCTTCAGGTGTCTGTTAAAATTCTCAAGACATTTTCAGAACTATGCCGTATAGTGTGCATAAACTCATAGTGAATAGGCGTATTTCTTCATATATATGTACGCGCAAGATGGGCCAGGGTTGGAAATGTAAGCACACTGGCTTCGGCTGACACTGCCTGGCCAAGGAGCATGCAGCGCAGCGGTCCCTGTGTGATATACTCGCATAAGCATTGTTGCCTGTGTGGCCCGAAGGGGCATACTGGAGACAGAGGAGAAGAACCGTGATTACGCAAATTGAAATAGATGGTTTCAAGACATTCAAAGATTTTAAGGTGGAACTGGCACCTTTTCAGGTAATTGTTGGATGAGGGTGAATAGAAGGTGATGAGTACATTATCATTAGCATTATATTGTGAAGGATCGACGGATGAACGTTTTCTGTCTCTTTTGATTCAGCGGATATCGCGGGATATTCTTGATAAAAATAAAGGTGGTAGAATGAATGTATTACCAATCGATGTGATGGATGTTCGAGAGTCTAAACGTGATCAATGTATTTTGCAAGCGGCTATTAAGGCCCATGATTATCATGCTCTCGTTATCCATGCGGATGCCGATCATCCCACTCGTGATAAAGCTCTGCTAGATTTGAAGCTACTATAGGATATCACACATGCCATACACTTCCATCCAACAAGCCGCAGCCGATATTCGCTCCGGCTTGACCACTCCCGGCGAGCTGGTTGCCGACGCTCTGGAGCGCATTGATACCCTTGATGGCGAGATCAAGGCTTTTGTGACGGTCATGCGCGACCAGGCCTACGCGGACGCAGAGCAGGCGGAGCGCGAGCAGCGAACGGGCTTTTTTCGCAGTCCGCTGCATGGTATCCCTATCGCTGTGAAAGACCTGATCGCCGTTAAGGATGTGCGTTTGACGGCTGGCTCGCGTGTGCTGGCAGATCATATTGCCCCGGAGGATGCGGCTGTTGTGGAGCAGTTGCGCAAGATGGGAGCCATCATTATTGGCAAGACGAACACGCATGAATTCGCCTATGGCACCTACACACCGCCCACGCGCAACCCCTGGGATCGCACCCGCGTCCCCGGCGGCTCCAGCGGCGGTTCGGCGGCGGCCATCGCGACGGATATGTGCCTCGGCGCGCTTGGCAGCGACACGGGCGGCTCGATCCGCATCCCGGCGGCCTGCTGTGGCATCACCGGACTGAAGCCGACGTATGGACGCGTGAGCTGCTACGGCGTGATTCCCCTGAGCTGGTCGTTGGACCACGTGGGGCCGATGGCGCGTAGCGCCGAGGACTGCGCCATCCTCTTCGATGCTATCGCCACCTACGATCCGCGCGATCCCCATAGCGTCGCTGGTCCAGCTACACGTGCCGCCACTACACTCATCAATGGACCTGAGGGCCGCGGCTCACTCTCGCTCCAGGGTTTGAGGCTGGGCACGCTCTCCGACGATTTTGTCGCGCCGCTAGACCCTGAAGTGCGCGCCGCCTGGCGTGGGGCCTTGCTTGTGCTGCAAGAAGAGGGCGCTGAAGTCGTCGATGTCGAACTGGCACATCCCTCGATGGAGACATATCGCGCCATCCAGATGCCCGAAGCTTCTCTGGCACACATGGAGAAGGGCTGGTTGACCGAGCGGGCGGATGCCTATAGCGAGCTGACCTTGCAACGCTTGCAGCAGGGCCTGGCCACCTCGGCGGTCGATTACCTGCGCGCCCAGCACGAGCGGCGCGCCTTCGCAAACAGCGTGCTGAGCGTCCTGCGTCGTGTTGATGCGCTGGTGCTGCCGACGTTGCCGGTCCCCGCCATACCCATAGCACAGGCCGGCCAGGAGATCGCCATCGATGGCAGCGTCGAAAACGCCACTGTCGCGTTCCTGCGCCTGACCATGCCCTTCAACCTCGCCGGCCTGCCCGCTATCTCGTTCCCCTGCGGCTTCACAGCCGGCGGACTGCCTGCCGGCCTGCAAGTTGTGAGCAAGTCCTTCGAGGAGGCCACGGTGCTACGCATCGCCCACGCCTACCAGCAATTGACGGACTGGCACCGGCGCGAAGCGGAGCCACACAACCTTCCAGCCGCGTAGGGAGATCTTTCGTCCTGTAGTGCGAGGCTTGCTCCATAATACTCTATCAAACTTCACTTGACGGATGAAATGGCGGCTGGGACATGGCGACCGCAGGGGTCGCCACTACACCTTGTCCGTCAATCGAAGCTTGACAGAGTAATAGGCGTGAATGGAAGACAGAGAGGGCAGGAAGCGAGCGGCGTATCTGTAGGGGCGACGGCGTACCCATGTGTTGATACAGAATCATGTGTCGGCCTTGGAACAGGGCGACCGCAAGGGATCGCCCCTACATTTCATACCCCGCAATCGGCGCTCTGTTCGAA